>NZ_JAEQCT010000133.1:0-27157 GCF_020738205.1 Microcoleus sp. PH2017_24_DOB_U_A | reverse complement strand
CCTGTTCCACAAAGAGTTAATTTTATTGTGGGGTGGGCATCTTGCCCGCCCCCTTTCTTTCTTAGCAACAGGCAAGATGCCTGTTCCACAAAGAGTTAAATAGATTGCTGGTATTTTTCCAACAATTCTGGGATATAATCGTAGCCATCAACACCGATCGCCGGAATGATACTCGCTCGACTTTTCGCCAAAGACTGCTTAAAAGATTCAGCCCCCATTTGTCCGCGCAAAATTGTCAGCAAACCAGCCGATTGTCGCCATTCCATCGCCCCAATTTGCTCCAAAGTATACATCCCCAAACAGCCAGCAAAAATTGCTTGTTCTAGTTGATTCAGACTGTAATAAGCTTGAGCTAAATAAGCCAAATTGAGACCTTGGAGATATAAGTCGCCGGAAAATTGAGCCGCTTGCCAACCTTTGACCAAATACTCGATCGCACCGGCAGCATTTTCCAGAGCAATTTTAGCAATACCGAGGCTGCTGGAGCAAAAAGCTTGACTTTGGCGATCGCCCAATTTCTCCGACAGCAGCAAACCTTGCTCCAAATAACTAATAGCACTTTCGTAAACCTCCGGTTCCACCTCCTCCAACTGCCGCGCCTGGAACACCTCGCTGTAGCCCAAATTAGCCAGGGCGTTCGCCTCACCTTGCCGCTCTCCCGCCTGCCGTGCCATAATCAAAGCCCGCTGACTGTAATTAATCGCTTCCTGATAATTTTTTTGAGCCACATAATTGCGGCTAATGTGATTGAGATTGGCGACTTCACAGGCTTTATCTCCTTCCATCCGGGCAATTTCCAGGGATTGCTTGTGCAGTAAGATCGATCGCTCGTAGGCCCCAGCCGCCTGCATCGAATAACCCAAAAGCGTCAAAATTCGAGCCTTCGCTTGAGTACCTTCAACGCGCCGCAGCGGTTCATCTAAATAATCCAAAGTATGCCGCAAAGCTTTACCATCAAACGAAGCAAAAATCCCGCCGTAAAGCGGAAAGTATTCCCGCTGAGAAAAAGTGCGTAAAATTTGCAAAGTCACTTGAAAACAAGCATTTGCCAACTGTTCGCCGCTCTTAGTAGAATTATTAAATCCACTAGCTAGCTGACTCCAAATTACCGAAAAAGTAATGTAAGTAGAAATCGAAGCTTTTGTGGACACCTTGGAATCATAAACTTGCTTGTCGAACCATGTTACCAAAGCCCGTTGCAAACACTGCAAAATTATCGCCAATTCCAGCAACGTACCTAATTCTACATTAGACTGCTTGGCTGCAAATTCAACGATAGAATCACCCCTGGCAATAGTCTGTAAAAGAGCGTTAGCAAAGGCACTATTAACTTTTTTTGACCAAAAAGCCCAAGGCCCATTTTGTTCGGGACTGCCGGCGAATCCTAGCTGCTGTGGCTGATAAATCCAGCCGACGAGTTCCGGTTCCAAGCGCTGCCAAGATTCTAAACCTTTAGCAATCCCGGCGGTGATTTGTTGCAAATCTCGTTCGGTTTCGGGATTGGTAGTTTGCAGCATTTGTTGGTGCACAGATTTTGACAATTGCTGCAATTGATCGAGAGTCAGCGGATGTTCTTTATTGGGATCAATTATTTGCAATATTGCCAGGAGGCGGCCGTTAGATTCGGCGGCAAGGATTTGTTGGATGGAAGATGCGATTTCGCGATCGACGCGGTTATCCTTCTGCCAACGTTCCCATTCTCCTTGGATAGTTTTTAGCGCTCTGAGGCTGCGATTTGCCTTGGCTTGTTTGATTTCGTCCTTTTCATTTCTGAGCAGGTTGTCGGTGGCATCGAGGCGTTCGCCAAAACAGCGTTCAAAGATTTCGCCCGTGCCGGTGCCAATGTCTTGCACCAACATTTGATATACTTGTTCTTTAGAGCGAATTTGACCTTTGAGGGTGATTTCGACAATTTTATCGATCAGTGCTAGGTAGCGATCGCGCAATGAAGTAGATTCTGGCATAAGTTATTTTTAGTTAATAAATTTTTATTGACACCGCGAGCCGTATTGCAGGCTGCTACTTAATTTTACAGATCATCTGGATTAATGCCCATGTCTCGGAGGATCTCGGCCAATCGATTTGCTCGCTGTCTTTCAGATTCAGCGCGTTGACTTTCTAATTTAGCCCGCTGACTTTCAGATTCAGCGCGTTGACTTTCAGATTCAGCCCGCTGACTTTCAAATTCGGCGCGTTGACTTTCAGATTCAGCGCGTTGTCTTTCTAATTCAGCCCGTTGTCTTTCAAATTCTTCTGGAGTCAGAACCCAATCGCCACTAGCATCGTACCAGCGCAGCCACAACCTCGAAAAACCTTGATAATTACCTTCCCACAAACCAATACCTAACTCCAATTCCGGTATCCAGAATCGCGAATCAGTTAAAACTTGTTCGCAGTAACGATTATCAATCAATTGAAATACTCTCAGTTGATTAGTGTAGCGACTAAAAACAAAGTAGTAAGGAATCTGCAAAATCTCTTCATAAACTCGCCACTTAGTAGGCGGTTTATTTCGGACTTCTGGTGTGATTCCCAAATCTTCATCTTCAGTTCCAGGTGACAGCAGTTCCACTACTACTAGAGGAGTAATATTTTCTTGCCACATCACGTAGCTGAGGCGCAAATCCTCACCTCGATAAAATCTAGAAGCGCCCAAGACAACGAACCAATCGGGTCTTTTATACCAATTGAGATGATTGGAATCGTAGTATAGATTGAGGTCTGTCGCTATAAAGATTTGGTCTAGCGGATGGTTGCGGGGGCGGCAGGTTTGACGCAGCAGTTCGGGTTGATAGTCGTGATATTCGTCAGGCAAACCGGGCTCCTCCGGGTCTTCACTAGGTAGATCGTACATCGTAGGGAGCAGTTTTGTTTGGTAAGGCTGCGAATCCGGTACGTACATCGTCATAAAATTACCCGGGCGAGACGGCTTAAGGAGATTGAGGCGGTACGGTCATTAAGACATTATAGCGGTTTTCGATTTCTTGCGAGTGCCGCTAAGGGCGATCGCATCTTCCCAAACAAACCAAAAATTATTTACGTGTAACTCTTGCTGGGAATTTGAATATATGAATCCGGCATTTCATTCTGCTGGTGAATAGCAAAGAAACGGCGCTCAATTTCTTTGAGAACTGCTGCATCATAATAAATCATGCCACAATCCAGACAAATCTCAACAGGCGTGTTAGGAACTAGCAAGTATTTACCTTGATGACTATACAGGTAATTGATTTTACGTTCCTCATAGCGGTTGCTACCACAGGTATTGCATCGGATTTCTCGCATGAGTTTATATTTTTATTTGCTAGTTTCCACCAACAGAGGTTCGATACGCTCGTGACTAATCAGCCGATGAGCATAAACTAGACAAGCCTGAATATCTTCTCTTTCTAACCAGGAATAGCCTTCGAGAATCGTTTCAGGAGTGTCGCCAGCCGCTAACATTCCTAGAATGTGCTCAACCGCAAGACGGCGACCCCGAATAATCGGTTTTCCGTTAAATATTTGGGAATTTACTGTGATTCGTTCTAAGAGTTTTTGAGCATCCATAATTTGAGGCATAATTAGATATCTTATATTCTATCATTTGTTTATGAGTTCCGAACCCCTGACTCTCTCAAAAACCAATCCTGTTTTAGCCGCCCAAGGATTAACTCGCCGCTTTGGCGGTTTAGTTGCTGTAAACGACGTATCTTTTACAGTTGAAAAAAACGAGATATTTGGACTGATCGGCCCTAACGGTGCTGGCAAGACAACTCTATTTAATGTAATGACTGGACTGATACCTGCTTCTAGTGGCAATCTGATTTATCAAAATGAAAATATTTCCCAATTGAAGCCTTATCAAATTGCGAATAAAGGTATTGCGCGCACTTTTCAAAATATTAGATTGTTTGGGGATCTTTCGGTGTTGGAGAATGTGGCGATCGCCCGACACATCCACAGCCGATCGCAAAATCCGGTATTATCGCTACTATCGGGGATTTTCGGCTTACCAGAATCTAACGCTATGGAGCGCAAAACCCAGCGGAAAGCCCTGGAATTGTTGGATTTGGTCGGTTTGGGCGATCGCGCGCAGGAACAAGCCAAAAACCTGCCCTACGGCGATCAGAGGCGTTTGGAAATCGCCCGCGCCTTAGCCCTGGAACCGCAAATCTTACTGCTAGATGAACCAGCGGCGGGGATGAATCCGACGGAAAAGCACAAGTTAAGTGATTTTATCCGGGAAGTGCGGGAACAATTCAATTTGACTGTAATATTGATCGAGCATCACGTACCGCTGGTGATGGGATTGTGCGATCGAATTGCTGTATTGCATTTTGGTCAGCTTATTGCCTTGGGTGAACCTGCTTTTGTTAGGAACGATCCTGCTGTAATAGAAGCTTATTTGGGAGATGAAAAATAGAAAATTACAAAACAATGGGGCGATTGGAACCCGGCGATTGGAAATCGCGCCTACACAAACAATGTCCGCCTCCGCGGACTAAGAGTAATATTAAAAACTCACATATTGCATCATTTGTACGCATTTTGTAGGGCGGGTTAACCAATAATAATTACCTAAAATCTACAATCTCGTAAACCCGCCCGCCCCAACTACAAATCTCAAACTCCAAGTCAGATAAAATGCACAATGTCCCCCCAAAGACTACCAAAAATATCCTGTTAGAACTCAAAAATCTCTGTGTAAATTACGGAGGAATTCAAGCCCTGCAAAATGTGAATTTAACCGTAAATGCGGGCGAAGTTGTCAGTCTCATCGGCGCTAACGGTGCGGGGAAAAGTACGACATTGAGAGCAATTTCTAAAATAGTTAATTTGCGGGAAGGACAAATCATCTACAGCGGGCGCGATATTAGTCGCCGCCAAGCTCACGAAGTGGTAAAATTGGGAATCGCCCACAGTCCAGAAGGGCGAAGGGTTTTGGCGCAGCAGACGGTGTTAACTAACTTGGAATTAGGGGCTTATGTGCGATCGGACTTCGCAGCCATCAAAACCGATTTAAGCCGCCAATTCGAGATATTTCCGCGCTTAGCAGAAAGGCGCACTCAACTGGCAGGAACCCTTAGCGGCGGGGAACAGCAAATGCTGGCGATCGCCCGCGCGCTCATGAGCCGCCCGAAACTGCTATTATTGGACGAACCCAGTTTAGGCTTAGCACCTGCGATCGTCAAAGAAATTTTCGGAATCATTCAAAACCTACGCTCTACGGGCGTTACAATCTTGTTAGTGGAACAAAACGCCAATTTAGCACTCCAAATTGCCGATCGGGCTTACGTACTAGAAGCTGGTAACATTACCATCACAGGCATAGCATCAGATTTACTCAACAACGAACAAGTAAAGAAAGCATACTTAGGTTAATTCCGACATTTTTGGGTTCGTAGTGAGGACTTCAGTCCTCTTCATGAATCCCAAAAATCAGAGGACTCAAGTCCTCACTACAAACTTAACTACAAACTTATTATAGAGGATAAATTAATGCACAAAATAGCAGCTACGCCCGGAGGTTGGAACCCTCAAGCAGAAGGAGTAATTTTTATACAGCAAACCCCAGCACCAATCGTATTTATTAGTGCTGCTGACACTGACATTCAAACACTCGCGGCCGCCGCATCCAAAATGCCACCCGAATTCCCGAAAGTGCGGGCCGTAAATCTGCTTCAGTTGCAGCAACAATTAACCATTGACACCTACGCCGAGGAAATTTTAGAACGCGCAGAGGTAATAATTTTAAGGCTGTTAGGCGGGCGTTCTTATTGGTCTTACGGATTAGAAGTTATGCGGGAAACGGTGCAGAAAACTAATGCGGTATTGATTGTGATGCCCGGTGAAGATAGTCCAGATCCGGATTTAATTAGTCATTCTAATGTATCGCTGTCCGCAGTCAATCAACTGTGGCGCTATTTCACAGAAGGCGGAGTCCAGAATTTTGTTAATGCACTCAAGTTTACGGCTGACACTTGTTTGAAAACTGCTTATAATCCGCCTCTTCCTCAAACAGTTTCTCGGGTGGGAATTTATGATTGGGGAGGAAATACAACGGCTGGTTTGGGAATTTTACTACCAGATTCCGATCCCCCTAAATCCCCCTTAAGAAGGGGGACTTTGAACCCAGATTCCGATCCCCCTAAATCGCCCTTAAAAACCGAAACTTTGACCACTTCTTGCCCCCCCCTTCTTAAGGGGGGCTGGGGGGGATCTCCGGGTTTACCAACCCTTGCTAAAGTCGGGATTTTATTTTATCGCGCTCATTATTTATCGGGAAATCTAGCACCTATTGATGCACTTTGTCAAGCATTATATGACCGAAATTTAGTACCAGTTCCCGTCTTTGTGTCTTCGCTGCGAGAACCGGATTTGCAAGTGGAATTGGTGGAACATTTTAAACCCAAAGATTCCGAACCAATTCAATTACTCATTAATACAACAAGTTTTGCAGTCTCGGGTTTCAACAATCTCGAACCGGAACAAAATAGCTTTAAATCCTTAGATGTTCCTATCTTGCAAGCAATCTTCAGCGGCGGCGGTTTGGAACAGTGGGAAACTGAATTACAAGGACTTTCGCCGCGAGATGTGGCGATGAATGTGGCATTGCCAGAAGTAGATGGGAAAATTATTACTCGGGCTGTTTCTTTTAAAGCTGTACAAACTTGGAACAGTGAATTAGAAACAGATGTGGTAGGATATGTCGCAGCGGACGATCGCATTTCATTCGTAGCAGACTTAACGGCGAATTGGGTGAAGATGAAGCAAACCCCCGCCGCCAACAGACGCATCGCCATAATTCTCGCAAATTATCCCACCCGCAACGCCCGCTTAGCTAACGGCGTTGGCTTGGATACGCCCGCTAGCTGTGTGGAAATCCTCAAGGCTATGCAGGAAGTCGGTTATCAAGTAGATAATATTCCCAGCAGCGGGAACGAGTTAATTGAAATGCTGATATCTGGCGTAACAAATGACCCGGAAGGACGGGAATTGCGCCCTGTAAATCAATATTTGGATTTGGCGGAATATCAAGAATATTTTGCAACTTTGCCGCAGCAAGTACAGGATGGAATTTGTAATAGATGGGGGTTAGCGACTGGGGAAAGAAGGACTGAAGTCCTTACTACGAACCTGGAAGGAAGGACTGAAGTCCTTACTACGAACCTGGATACGAATCTGTTTCCGATTCCGGGGATTCAATTCGGAAATGTGTTTGTCGGGATTCAACCGTCGCGGGGATACGAAATCGATCCGGCGTTAAATTATCACGCGCCGGATTTGGAACCAACTCACAATTATCTTGCTTACTATTATTGGCTGCGCGAAAAGTTGGGAATTGATGCGATTATTCATGCGGGAAAACACGGGAATTTAGAATGGCTTCCCGGTAAAAGTGTGGCATTGTCTAATAAATGTTATCCCGAAATCGCATTAGGCGCGCTGCCGAATTTCTATCCGTTTATTGTCAACGATCCGGGGGAGGGTTCCCAGGCAAAAAGACGATCGCAAGCCGTGATTATCGACCACCTCACCCCGCCGATGACTCGCGCCGAACTTTACGGGCCTTTGCAGCAGTTGGAAGCCTTAATCGATGAATATTGCGAAGCCCAAAGCTTAGATCCGTCGAGATTACCGATGATTCGCGATCGCATTGTAGCCCTTACCAACCAGGAAAATCTAGATAAAGACCTAGGTATCCAACTCAATAAATCGGAGTTTACCGAGTTTATCACCCGCACCGACGGTTATCTTTGCGAACTCAAAGAGTCCCAAATCCGCGACGGATTGCATATTTTTGGTCAATGTCCCCAAGGTAGACAGTTGCGAGATTTGATAATTGCGATCGCCCGCCATCCTAGCACAAATCGTTCCGGCTTAACCCGCGCCCTCGCCAAAGACTTAAACCTAGACTTCGATCCCTTAACCACCGCAGGCGATTTAACCGCAGAATTAGAAGCAAAAGCTGCTGAATTAGTAGATGATTTAATCAAAAACATCCGCGTCGATCCGCGTTCATCTGCGGTTAAAATAGGAGAAGCAACCCAACAAGAATTAGATTGGATTTCCAACTATCTTTTACCTTCACTCCTCCAAACAAACCAAGAAATTACTAACCTGTTGCGCGGACTAGATGGACGACACATCCCCAGCGGTGCATCCGGCGCGCCCACCCGCGGCAGACCAGATGTATTACCCACAGGTCGCAATTTTTACTCCGTAGATATCCGCGCTATTCCCACAGAAACCGCCTGGAGAGTTGGCAGAGTTGCAGCCGAAACTTTAATCGAAAGATACACTCAAGAAAATGGTGAATATCCGAAAACTTTGGGTTTGTCTGTGTGGGGAACATCGACTATGCGGACAGGTGGAGACGACATCGCCGAAGCCTTAGCATTAATCGGAGTTCAACCAATTTGGGATGGGCCTTCGCGCCGGGTTGTAGATTTTGAAATCTTGCCTGTTGCTGTTTTGGGGCGACCGCGCGTTGATGTTACTTTGCGGATTTCTGGCTTTTTCCGCGATGCTTTTTTTAATTTAATTGATTTGTTTGACTCGGCTGTCAAAGCTGTGGCGGATTTAGATGAATCTGCGGAAGACAATCCTTTAGCAGCACAAGTTAAACAAGAGATTTTGGATTGGGAATCGGCTGGTTTGAGTCGGGAAGATGCGAAAGTGCGATCGCAATTTCGAGTCTTTGGTTCAAAACCGGGGGCTTATGGTGCGGGGCTTCAGGGAATAATTGAAGCTCAAAACTGGACAGACGACGGCGATCTAGCAAAAGCTTACATTAATTGGAGCAGTTACGCCTATACTTCCTCTAGTTCCTCAAATTTGCCTGGAGATGCAGCCGGAGTTCAACAAAGTGAATGGGGATGTTCGGCACCGGAAGCCTTTACACAGCGCCTCAGTCAAATGCAAATAGTTCTCCAAAATCAAGACAACCGCGAACACGATATCCTCGACTCCGACGATTATTATCAATTCCAAGGGGGAATGACTGCGGCAATTCGCAATTTGCAAGGGAAAAATCCTGAAACTTATTTCGGAGATAACTCGATTCCCGAAAATCCAAAAGTGCGACAACTCAAAGAAGAAATTGCGCGGGTTTATCGCAGCAGGGCGGTAAATCCGAAATGGATTGAAGGGGCGATGCGTCACGGTTATAAAGGTGCTTTTGAAATTGCCGCAACGGTGGATTTTTTGTTTGCTTACGATGCTACGGCGAATTGTGTTGAAGATTTTATGTATGAAGGAATTGCACAGGCTTACATTTTTGATGAAAAAGTTCAGGTATTTATTCAGGAAAATAATCCTTGGGCGCTGCGAGATATGGCGGAAAGATTGTTAGAAGCTCGCCAACGGGGGTTGTGGGAGAGTGCCAGTCAGGATATCCTTGATAAATTGCGATCGATCGCCCTGGAAGCCGAAGCAGTCATCGAATCCCACACAGAAATACGCAATTAACATCACCAGCCCACTTGCGGTAATATTTACTAATGTTTCGCGAACGGTGAAAGCTGTATGATTCGCCGCTACATAGCTACTCTGGGTACTAACATCTTAAAACGTACCTGCACCGCGATCGCTGCGATCGCCCTAACAACAGTCGGATGTTCGCCACCCAAGCCACCCAACACCGCAGCGACATCAAGCCCGATCGCATCATCCTCCGTCCTAACGCAGCCACCAACCTCTGTGTTAGCCAAAAACCCCAATAAACGCCAAAAATCCATCAGCGTTCCTTCCTGCGCCCAAAACGACCCATTTGGAGATTCAGTTAACTTTGCCACCAAGGCCGCCAATTTGGCCCAATCCGCCAATTCAAAACAAGAGTGGGACGAAGTAGCAGCCCAATGGGTGCAAGCGGTAGCCTGGATGCAAGCGGTTCCCCCCGGTAGTCCCAGGCGGGCGTTTGCTGAAAAAAAAGTCACCGAGTACATGAAAAATCTGGTTTATGCCCAACAGCAAGCGGGCGCAAGTCGATCGCAAGCCAGTACAGTCAGCTTCAGCAGCGATTTACTCGACGAACAGCTAGAACTATACCTATCCTACGTTGCAGCCGTCGGGCCGCCAGATGTTTTGATCGTCGGTAGTTCCCGGGCGTTGCAGGGCGTCGATCCCAAACAGCTAAAACAATCTTTGGCTGCTAACGGCACTCCGGGTTTAAAGGTATTTAACTTTGCAGTCAACGGCGCAACTGCCCAAGTTGTTGACTTTCAACTGCGACGGCTGTTGAAGCCCGATTATTTACCTCAAATGATTGTCTGGGCGGACGGTGTGCGCGCATTTAACAGCGGCCGGGACGATCGCACTTTTAATTCGATCGTCGATTCTGAAGGCAGCCAGCTTTTAGCAGCAGGCGTTCGCCCCAAACTCCCGTCTGGTGAACCTAACGCAATGCCCCAGTGTTACAGATTCCCGCAGTCCTGTAACACCGGTGGCGACGGCATTTTCCGCCGATCTCAAGCATCGGTCGATCGGGCTTTTAGCGGCGGGCAAGATGCCCACCCCACAGTCAAATTCCTCACAAGTGGAACGGGCATCTTGCCTGTTGCTGACTGGGGCGGGCAAGATGCCCACCCCACAGTCAAATTACTCAACGCAAGATGCCCACCCCACAGTCAAATTACTCAACAGTGGAACAGGCATCTTGCCTGTTGCTGACTGGGGCGGGCAAGATGCCCACCCCACAGTCAAATTCCTCAACAGTGGAACAGGCATCTTGCCTGTTGCTGACTGGGGCGGGCAAGATGCCCAACCCCTACTCCCCACAGTCAAATTACTCAACAGTGGAACAGGCATCTTGCCTGTTGCCCAGAATGCAGTATCACAAACAAAAATAGCAATTAGACAAGTCAGCGAATTGGCAGATGCGATCGACTCTAACGGATTCATGTCAATGTCGGGAAGTTACAATCCCGACACATATTATCGACAACGCCCCTACGTTTCAGGCAAGTACGATCGCGACTACGAAGACTTCAACCTCAGTGGCAAACAAGCAACAGCCTTTAATTCAGTCGTAGCATTTACCAAAACTCGGAAAATCCCCCTAATTTTCGTCAATTTGCCCCTCACCGACGACTACCTAGATCCAACTCGTCGGTGGGCAGAACAGCAGTTTAGACAACGAATGCAGCAACTCTCGCGACAAAAAGGATTCGCCTTCCGCGACTTGTCCCAGCGGTGGCCAAATCGCAACGACTATTTCTTAGATCCCAGCCACCTCAACCGTTTTGGGGCGATCGCAGTTTCTCGCATCCTCGCCTCCGATACCAGCATTATTTGGCCGCAGCCCAAATCCCGAAGTATTGATGGGTAATCAATACCATTTTCGATGGGCGATTTTCGATTAAACAATGGGGAATTCTCGTTCCCCGGCGCTGCCGAGGAACGCAGATGCTTTGGCTATGCCTCGCAATTTTCAAGAATAGTTTAATATCTAAAATGATGTCCGAAATCAATTTGTGCGATCGAACATTTTGAGATTTTTTAGTTCAGTCTAAAATCCCAAACCCCAAATCCCAAATCCCAAATTAATTGTGCAACTAAAACAAGTAATTATCGCCCACAAAGCCCGAGACACCCTCAGCCAGCGGTGGGCAGAACAGTGTGCCCGCCAGCTAGAAAATCGCGGCTGTCAAGTTTTAATGGGCCCCAGCGGCCCGAAAGATAACCCGTATCCGGTGTTTTTAGCTTCTAGTAACAGCCCGATCGATCTAGCCGTAGTTCTCGGCGGCGACGGTACCGCCCTGGCTGCTGCGCGGAATTTGGCTGCTGACGGCATCCCGATTTTAGCTGCGAATGTAGGCGGACATCTGGGTTTTTTAACCGAGTCTTTTGAGGATTTCCAAAATACTGAGGAGATTTGGGACAGACTAGCCGAAGATAGGTATGCCGTGCAGAAGCGGATGATGTTGCAGGCGGCGGTTTTTGAGGGAAACAGAACTAATCTTGAACCGGAAAGCGATCGATTTTTGGCACTTAATGAAATGTGTGTCAAACCTGCTTCTGCCGATCGAATGCCGAGCTGTATTCTAGAAATGGAAGTTGACGGCGAAGTAGTCGATCAATATCAAGGCGACGGTTTAATTGTGGCAACCCCTACCGGTTCGACTTGCTACACCGCATCTGCCAACGGGCCGATTATCCACTCGGGAATGGATGCGATCGCAGTTACTCCGATTTGCCCTTTAAGTTTATCCAGTCGGGCTGTAGTTTTGCCACCCGGTTCCGTCGTCAGCATTTGGCCCTTAGCAGATTACGAACTCAGTACAAAACTCTGGATGGACGGCATTTTAGCTACAGCAATTTGGCCCGGACAGCGCGTAGATGTGCGGATGGCAGACTGCGAAGCCAAATTTATCATTTTGCGGGAAAACTATTCTTATTACGGCACATTGAGGGAAAAACTTCAGTGGGCCGGAGCCCGAATTCGGTACACCAACAATCACCGCAATTAATCCACATCATCAACCGTTCAATTAGGTACGTAGTTGCGCTTCAGCGCTCTTTTGCAAAATCTAGAAAAGAGCGCTTTAATTAGGTACGTAGTTGCGCTTAAGCGCTCTTTTGCAAAATCTCTAAAAGAGCGCTTCAATTAGGTACGTGTACCTTAAGATTTGGACTGAAGTCCGATTAGCGCTCTTTTGCAAAATCTCTAAAAGAGCGCTTTAATTAGGTACGTTGTTGCGCTTAAGCGCTCTTTTTCACAATCTCTAAAAGAGCACTTCAATTAGGTACGTAGTTGCGCTTAAGCGCTCTTTTCCACAATCTCCGAAAGAGCGCTCAAGCGCAACTACGTACCTTAAGATTTGGACTGAAGTTTGATTAGTTCTCTTTTCTACAATGTCCGAAAGAGCGCTAAAGCGCAACTACGTACCTTAATTTTGGAGTTAAGTCCGATTAGCACTCTTTTGCAAAATCTACGAAAGAGCGCTGAAGCGCAACTACGTACCTTACGATCGCACCTATTCATCTGTACTCTGTTAAGATCGCTCAATATCTTGACAAGCAACCCGATCCATGCAGACTCTCAAACCATCAACCCGACCTTTCAACCATCAAGATACATATCCCTGCCCTGTCTGTCGCACCGGTCAAATTTCCACCATGCCGATGATGGAAGCCCTCGGTTGCAACTTCTGCCAGCACATTTTTACCGCTAGCGAAGAAAGACAATCGCTGAAAATGGCCGATCGCCAACCGCCCGTAACATGGCACTGGGACGGCAAAAAATGGATAGGAGCGCACCTCGAAGGCACAGAATTCGGATGGTCTTATTTTGCCGCCGCGATCGGTCTAGTCTTCCTTCCCACCACCTTGCTCGGACTTTCAGCTTACTATTTTCCTCCGGTTCCCGGCAGCCGTTTGTCGTGGTTCCCCGCAGCTTGGACGGGCTTAGCCTTTTTGTCCCATTTAGGCATAGTGCTGTGGTTGGTAGCTGAATTTTATCAATTTCCGGTGGGCACTTACTTCAGAGCTTGGGCGCGCAGGATTCGCCGGCGCTAGCTGGATGCTGTCAAAGAGCCGATCGACCTCAGCCGCCCACCAGCATCAATTCAGCTAAAATTAGAGGCGATCGCAAAACTCAACTCCAAATCTGCACCACTAAAGCTATAATCGTTAGCTATTCTAAATACATCTGATACGAGCGCATAGCGATTTGTGAGGAGAGCGATGAACATACTTGGAATCTCGGCGTACTACCACGACAGCGCCGCCGCCTTAATTCGCGATGGAGAAATTATCGCCGCAGCGCAGGAAGAAAGATTTTCCCGCAAAAAGCACGACGCCAGATTTCCCAAGAATGCGATCGCCTATTGCCTAAAAGAAGCGAACATAGAATTGCGGGAACTCGATCGCATAGTCTTTTACGACAAACCATTAGTCAAATTTGAGCGCCTGCTAGAAACTTACCTAGCCTACGCACCCAAAGGTTTTCGCTCTTTCCTCACCGCCATGCCCATCTGGCTGAAAGAAAAGCTTTACCTCAAAACCATGCTCAAAAGAGAGCTCGCAGAAATGGCAAACTGCAAAAGCAATAAACTGCCATCTCTGCTATTTACTGAACACCACCAATCCCACGCAGCCTCAGCATTTTTCCCCAGCCCCTTCCAAAAAGCCGCCGTTTTGTGCCTCGACGGCGTAGGCGAATGGGCAACAACCTCAGTCTGGCTAGGAGACGGAAACCAACTCACACCTCAGTGGGAAATCGATTTTCCCCACTCCTTGGGCTTGCTTTATTCAGCTTTCACCTATTACACAGGCTTCAAAGTCAACTCTGGTGAATACAAACTCATGGGTTTAGCGCCCTACGGCGAACCCAAGTATGTAGACAAAATTCTCACCCATTTAATCGACCTCAAAGATGACGGAACTTTCCGTTTAGACATGGATTATTTCAACTACACTGTTGGCTTAACCATGACAAATCAAAAATTTGACGAACTGTTTGAAGGGCCGCCACGCACAGCAGAAGGAAAATTAACTCAGCGGGAAATGGACATTGCAGCATCCATTCAAGTTGTTACAGAAGAAGTTGTTTTGCGGCTGTGCAGAACAGTTAAAAAAGAATTGGATGTAGATTATCTTTGTCTTGCCGGCGGTGTTGCTCTTAACTGCGTTGCTAACGGCCGACTCTTGCGGGAAGGTATTTTCAAAGATATTTGGATTCAACCTGCCGCAGGAGATGCTGGCGGTGCTTTGGGCGCAGCTTTGGCGATTTGGTATCAGTATTGCGAACAAACTCGTACTGTTGCTGATGAGCTACTCGCAGTAAATAAGATTAAGGAGGAGAGGACTGAAGTCCTTACTACGAAGGAGGAGGAAAGGACTGAAGTCCTTACTACAAACCAAGCTGTGGCGACTGTGGCGAAGTCTGTGGCTCATTTAACTTGTCACGACAAAATGCGCGGTTCCTATTTGGGGCCAAGATATACTGACACAGAAATTCAGGAATATTTGGATGCTGTCAAAGCTAGCTATCATCGATTGGACGATGCCGAATTGATGCCACAGTTGGCGGAAATTTTGGAACAGGGAAACGTCGTCGGATGGTTCCAAGGGCGGATGGAATTTGGGCCGCGGGCTCTGGGCGGGCGATCGATTATTGGCGATCCCCGCAATGCTAAAATGCAATCCGTGATGAACCTGAAAATTAAATATCGGGAATCATTTCGACCTTTTGCACCCTCAATCTTAGCCGAACGAGTTGCGGATTATTTCGAGATTGACCATTCTAGCCCTTATATGCTATTGGTTGCTCCAGTCAAAGCCAGTCTCCGCATTCCCATGACAGCGGAACAACAAGAATTGTTTGGCATTGAAAAGCTTAACATTCCGCGATCGGAAATTCCGTCTGTTACCCACGTCGATTACTCGGCTCGCATCCAAACCGTTCACAAAGAAACCAATCCTCGGTACTATGACTTAATCAGTCATTTTGAAGAGCGATCGGGATGTTCGATTTTAGTAAATACTTCATTCAACGTCCGAGGCGAACCAATTGTTTGCACTCCTGAGGATGCTTACCGCTGTTTCATGCGAACCGAAATGGATTATCTGGTTTTAGAGAATTTCTTAATTCCTAAATCGGAACAAATACCTTGGAAACAAGACGAAGCTTGGAAAAATGAATTTGAACTAGATTAGTTATTAGTTATTGGTTATTTGTTATTGGTTATTTGTGATTTGTTGGTGTTAATGACTGATAAATGACTAATACCTAATACCTAATGCCCAATGCCCAATGCCCAATGCCCAATGCCCCATTCCCAATTTCTAATGAGCGACGAAATAAAAAAACTCGATAAAAAAGGCCTGCGCGATTTCGGCCTGCTAATTGGCGGCTTAATTGCAGTGCTGTTCGGTTTAGCAGTACCTTTGCTGCGGCGCGATTCTATACCTTGGTGGCCCTGGGCGATCGGCGCAGTGCTAATTGTGTTAGCATTGGCTGCGCCGAAATCGCTCAATCCCATTTACCACGGGTGGATGTGGTTTGGACTTACCCTCAACAAAATCGAAACGCCGATCGTGCTGGGGATAGTTTTTTACCTGATAATTTGGCCGATGGGAGTTATCAAAGGCATATTTGGCGAAGATGCAATGCGGCGCAAACTAAATCCCAAAATGGATACTTACCGCGTCCCGAGTAAAGCAAGAACAAAAGTTAGCATGGAGCGTCCTTTCTAAGTGTTTGAATCAACATTAGACTTTCTCAAAGATTTGTGGGCGTTTATGAAGGAACGCCAAAAATATTGGTTGCTACCATTAATTGTGACTTTAGTCTTTTTAGGAGCTTTGATTGTATTGAGTCAGGGTTCTGTAATTGCTCCGTTTATTTATACCCTGTTTTGAAATAATGAGCAAGTTGAAGACTTTGGGTGTCAATTTAGGTTTGACACTCGGCGGTTTATTAATGGGGGTGGTAATCGGTGAAATTGGATTGCGAGTTGCTAGAGTTGAGGGCTACCCAAAAATAGGAGATGTTGTAGACTCCGCGCCAACTCGTTTCCACACTTCCGATCGCGATTTGGGTTGGAAGCTCAAACCCGGTGTGTCCGGCGAGTGGAATGGGGAAGGTGTAAGTTTTGTACAGGTGAATAGTGACGGTTTGCGCGATCGCGAACACACCAAAACCAAACCTCCCAATACCTTGCGCGTCGCAGTTTTAGGCGACTCTTTCACCGAAGCAATTCAGGTACCAGTCGAACAAACTTTCTGGTCAAAATTAGAACGAAAGCTAGGTAACTGCGACGCCGTTAAGGGACGCAAAAAAGTTGAGGTCATCAATTTCGGCGTTCAGGGTTACGGTACCGCTCAAGAATTGATGATGCTGCGGAAAAAAGTATGGGATTACAGTCCTGATATTGTAGTCCTGGCATTTTTTATTGGCAATGATGTAATTAACAATTCCCCGCAACTGGAATACGACCATTATCGACCATTTTTTGTGTACGATGCTAGCGGCAAGTTAGTACCAGATATGTCTTTTCGCAATCTGCCGCCGATCGCTCGCAACGAAAGAGCAGTTTCTTTTGTAGATAGAATGCCCAGTTTTTTGGTCAACAATTCCCGCATCTTGCAGGTGATTAAAAAGGTAGATTTAGATAGGAAAAAGCGGCAGTTATCTGGAGATTTTACCGCTTTGAGCAGCCAAAACTTCAATCCACCTCAGGATGCAGTTTGGAAAGATGCCTGGAGGGTGACAGAGGGTTTAATCGTGACAATGCGGAATGAAGTCGTGCAGAAAAAAGCTGATTTCTTGGTTGTGACAATTGGCGATCCGATGCAAGTTCTCGGGGATGTCAAAGTCCGAAAAGATTTGATGACAAAGCACAACATTCAGGATTTATATTATCCCGACAGGCGGCTGGAAAAATTGGGCGAGCGCGAGGGTTTTCGGGTACTGAATTTAGCCGAACAGTTCAAAGGCTATACAGAAAAATATCAAGTCTGCGCCCACGGTTTTGATAATTCTATACCCTGTGGGGGTCACTGGAACGAACTCGGACACCGACTGGCCAGCATCCTGATCAACAGAAATCTGTGCGAAAATTTGCAACAGTCTCAAGTACCAAAAAAATAACCGCAATCAGTCAAATTTCATGAAAGATTCAACGCCACTCCAAAAAGGCAAAAATATATTAACTTTAATCGCCGTCAATTTGGCGATCGCCTTTATTTGTCTGGAAGCTTTGTCCCTAGCTTTTTACTTTATCAACCAAAAGCAGTTTTTTTATACCAGAACCAAAGCCAAAGAAAAAGTAGTCGAAGATATTGAACGTATCGGCATTAGACTAGATGAATCTATCGTAGAAAGACTCCACCCGTTTTTTGGCTACGTTCTCAAACAAGGTGCTTTTACCAATGAAAGATTAAAGTTAAAAGTCAACAGACACGGGTTTTTTTCCCTGTACGAATATCCCTTTATTAAAACCAATAAAAAACAATTTATTATCGGAGTTTTTGGCGGTTCAGTCGCCAACAACTTTGCAGTAGATGAGTATATAAATCAAAGATTGTCTAAAAAATTGCAGAGTTATCCAGAATTTGCCGATCGCGAAATTCGCATTTTAAATTTTGGCAACGGCGGCTACAAACAGCCCCAGCAATTATTGATTTTAAATTATTTTCTGGCTTTGGGTCAAGAGTTAGATTTAGTCATCAATATTGACGGTTTTAACGAAGTAGCACTGTCAAATTTAAACAACAAAGCCCAACTAGAAATAGGAATGCCCAGCGTCCAGCACCTACAGCCGCTGACAAGTTTAGCAAGCAATGTGTCGCCGGAAGTGATGAGTTCCATCGTCGAAATTAACGAAAACAAAAAACAATTGAAAGCAGGTATTGACAAATTGCAAAATTGTCAACTTGCCTTGTGTCACGCCGTTACCTCGCTGAGAGTGAAACAATTAGTCAACAATTACCAGCAAGCCGTTGTCAAGTACGACGCACAAGTCAAACAAACCAACTCAGACAGCGTAAATAGCGGTATAGTCTACATTCCCAAAGCTGAGTCTGTATTGCAAGAGGCTGCTGCTTTTGAGAAAATGGCCTCGATTTGGTACGAATCGTCGATCGGCATGAATCAAATTTTATCGAGTAGAAACATTAAATATTTTCACTTTATCCAGCCCAACCAGTATTATCCAACTAAACGAGTGTTTACCGCCAAGGAAAAGGAAATTGCCATCAGCAAAGACAGCCCGTACATCGCAGGAGTAAACAAAGGTTATCCGGTGCTGTTGTCCAAAGTCGATGATTTGCAGAAGGCTCAGGTTAATGTGTTTAGTGCCGTAAATATTTTGGACAATACAAAAGATACTGTTTACAAAGATGCTTGCTGTCACTATAATTCAGTGGGAGAGGAAGTATTGGCAAACTATATTTCCAGTTCCATCATTAAAGTAGTAAGAAAGTCTAAATAAATATTTATGAAAGATTTGAAGTTAATTAACAAAGGCCAAGAAATCCTCAAAATTACTTTGATTAACTTGGCGCTTTTACTTGTTTTCCTAGAACTCGGTTCCTTGGGATGGTATTTTGTCAAGCACAAGCAATTTTTCTATACTAGAGAAAAGGTGCAAGATAAGTCGGCTTTAGGAATTAATTTAGAAGGAGTGCGTCTGAATCAGTCTATTGTCGAAAGGTTTCATCCTTTCTTTGGGTTTATTCAAAAACCCAGCGCTGATTTTCGACCTGGTTTTAAGGTGAACAACTACGGATTTATCTCTCCTTACGATTACCCTTTTAAAAAGTTTAAAAAAAATCAATTTGTGATCGGAATTTTTGGCGGTTCCGTGGCTTCAGATTTTTCTATATTTCAAATTCAAAACAAAATTTTACCTAAATACCTAAAACAGGTTCCCGGTTTACAGGACAAAGAATTTATAATTTTGTCTTTTGCTACAGGCGGTTACAAACAGCCGCAACAGTTATTAATTTTAAACTATTTTTTGGCCTTAGGTCAAGAATTAGATCTAGTAGTCAATATAGATGGCTTTAATGAAGTAGCACTTTCTAATTTAAACAATAAAAATCAAATTAATCTGGCGATGCCGAGCATTCAGCACATTTCGCCGCTGACTAGCTTGGCGAATAATAGCCTTTCTACCAAGGCTTTGCAAGCAACTATTAGAATCAAAGAAAATAAAACTAAGATTAATGAGGGTTTGGAAAGTTTGCAACACTGCTCTTTAGCTGCGTGCGATGCTTTGACTTCTGTGTACGTTCAAAATTTAGTCAACAATTATCGAAGAGATGTGATTGCCTTTGAAAAAGAACGCAGCAAAACTCAGCAAGATGACGAGGGTAGTGTGATGTATATTAATAAAAATAAGTCTGTTTTAGAGGATGGTGCAGCTTTTGAACAAATGGCGTGGAATTGGGCAAAAAGTTCAATTTTTATGCACAAAGTGCTGTCGGCTAGCAATGTTCCTTATTTTCATGTCCTCCAGCCGAATCAATATTATCAGACAAAAAGGGTGTTTAGCGATGTCGAGAAGCGGATTGCTTTTAATAAAGATACTCCTTATGCTAAGGCTGTGGAAATTGGATATCCGGCTCTTTTGGGTAAGTTTCCTAATTTACAAAAAAATAAGATTAATATTTTGAATGGGGTGAAGGTGTTCGATAAGACTAAAGATGTTGTTTATGTAGATAGCTGCTGTCATTACAATAAAACTGGAGAGGTAATTTTTAGCAATTATGTGGGTAGTTCTATTGTGGAAGCTTTGCGGAAGGATGAAAGAAAAAATAAGAAGTGATATTATGTCCAGTTGATTTATTATTGATTGTACAATTTGCGAGCTCGTAGGGGCGGGTTCACCAACAAGATATAACGATAACCAACAATATATAAAAACCCGCCCCACTCTCACGAATAATTCACATCAACCTGATATTTATATTTAATTTCTAAATGTAGGTGATGATTCATCGTTGGGTGGGGGCGGGTTTTTGAGATTGTTTGTTTCCGGCGATGATGGTTGGTGAACCCGCCCCTACGGGTATTATGTCCATGGATTAAAATTACATGGATTTTAGGTTTTTGGTTGGGTTTTAGGTCGATCGCCCGTGGATTCGATCGGCATTACCAAGATCTTATCAACTCGGTTTCCGTCCATATCGACGACTTCGACGCGCAAGCCGTTCCATTCAAAATGCTCTGCCGCCGCCGGAATTTTACCCAAATTTGTAATCACAAAACCGCCCATTGTGTGGTAACTTCCCCTATTTTCTAAAGAGACTTCTTCAATTCCAAACAGTTCAAAGAAATTCTCAACCGGCAGCATTCCGTCTAACAGCCAAGAACCATCTTCGCGCTGCACGGCTTGCGGTTCGTCGGCATCTTCAATCGAGGGAAAGTCGCCAACTAATTCGACTAAAATGTCGTTGACTGTCACTAATCCTTGAATGACACCGTATTCATCTACTACCAAGGCAAGTTGATTGCTAGATTGCTTGAAAAGCTCTAAGACTTTTAAACCGCGCGTACTTTCGGGTACAAATAAAGGTCTCCGCAAAGAAGCACTTAAATCGAGGGGTTGACCGGTCAAAGTTCTCGACAGCATATCTGTAACGTGTACTAAACCGACAACGTTGTCGAGTCCGCCCTGACAAACGGGAAACCGGGAATGACCGCTGCCAAGCATTTTTTGGCGGTTTTCTTCAACTGAATCGTCCAAATCTAGCCAGGTCAGATCGGGGCGGGGAGTCATTAAAGCGCTGACTCGCCGATCGCCTAAACGGAACACTCTTTCTACCATGTCCTGTTCGGCTTCTTCAAAGGTTCCCGCCTCGGTTCCTTGCTCTATTAAAACTTTAATTTCTTCTTCTGTAACTTGCGGTTCTGTCGAGGGCGATATCCTCATCAGCCGCATCACCAAGTCAGTGGAATAACTTAACAGATAAACCGCAGGAGCACCAATTTTGGAGAGCATTCGCATGGGAATTGCTACGCTTGAGGCGATCGGCTCAGGGTTGTTGAGGGCCAACCGCTTCGGCACGAGTTCGCCGATAATTAAGGTCAGATAAGTGATCGTTAAAACTGCGATGACTGAGGCGATCGGCTGAGCATAGGGCGCTAAAGCCGGTATCAAGCGCAACAGAGGCTCTACTCTTCTAGAAATTGTGGTTTCTCCGAAAGCGCCTGACAGGATAGCCAGCAGCGTAATTCCGATTTGAACAGTCGGCAAGAACTGATTGGGGGCATTAGCCAGATCCAAAGCTACACGGGCATTCGTCGAACCCTGGTTAGCCATCTGTTGCAGTCTCACCTTCCGTACTGAGATGATGGCCATCTCTGACATCACAAACACGCCATTGAGCAAAACTAGCAGGAGAACAATCAGAAGGTCGGTACTTGGGGACATTTCTCAATTTATCGGTAGTAAAGGCGAAGCGCACTGCCCGCTTAAAGCATAAGCCCGGAAGCTGCCAATCTCGATCGCAAAAATCGAAATTGTTGTCAACCTGTCCCTAGATTAACGGAACGGGCTCATTTCGATCGCAAGTTCCAGATATTCAGACAAGGCTTCTAGTAGAAATCTACCCGCAGTAGAGTTGAACTGCCAACAGCCGATCGAGACAATGATAGATGTTTGTCGTACAATCGAACTTACTAGGCAGCGGGGAAGATCCTTCGCCCATCGGGATAAAAACTAACAGCCCATGACTTTCTCTTCGATAATTCGGACATTGGGGCGATCGCCCCTAGCCACAGAACTTCTCAACAAGCTCAAACGGCATCACTGTTTGCAACTGAACGGTATCGCCCGCTTACCAAAAGGTTTAGTAGCTTCCGCCCTCGCACAACAAGAGGGGCGAAACCTATTAGCCGTGACAGCAACTCTGGAAGAAGCCGGCCGCTGGGTAGCTCAATTAGAGGCGATGGGTTGGCAAACCGTACATTTTTACCCAACTTCGGAAGCTTCGCCCTACGAGCTATCTTACTCCGACGAGAACGAAATGACCTGGGGGCAAATGCAGGTTCTGGCGGATTTGGTGGATCGGGAACAAAAAACGGCCAATTCCTCAAAGCCGATCGCAATTGTAGCTACAGAAAGAGCTCTCCAGCCTCACTTGCCGCCTAGAAGTGCCTTTGAACCCTACTGTCTGACGCTGAAACGAGGCGAAGTTCAAGACTCAAAGATACTTGACCGCCAACTTGCCTCCATGGGGTACGATCGGGTGACTTTGGTGGAAACGGAGGGCCAGTGGAGTCGCCGGGGGGATATTGTCGATGTGTTTCCGGTGGCGGCGGAGTTGCCGGTACGGCTGGAATGGTTCGGGGATACTTTGGATCAACTGCGCGAGTTCGATCCGTCGAACCAGCGATCGCTCGATAAGGTCGATCGATTAGTTTTAACTCCTACTAGCTTTAACGCAATTATTAAGGCAGTTTTAGCTGAAAATAATCTTGACAAAACAAACCAAATAGACTCTGTTGATATAGAAAATGAAGCAGAAAAATATGTCCGCAGGCTGTTAGGTTTAGCCTTCGAGAAACCAGCTTGTTTGTTGGATTATTTGCCAGAAAATACTTTAGTTGTAGTTGACGAACCGCAAGGATGTGAAGGCCACAGCGACCGCTGGTTTGAAAATGCCCAGGAACAATGGGAAAGTTGCAATCGGGAATCAGAAGTTGTTGATGGTGAAACGCCAAGATTGCCAATTGCTAATCTGAAGGTTCCGAAAATTCACCGCACTTTTGCGGAATCGATCGCAGATGTCGCAGCTTTTGACAGGCTAGAACTTTCAGAATTAGCAGAAGATTCTACTACTCAAAAAATTAAAAGCTCCTCCGGGGGCGAGCAGCTACCGCCTGCGGTTAATTTGTCCAGCAGGCCAGTGCCGGTGATGCCTCACCAATTCGCGAAGCTGTCTCAAATGCTCCGGGAAGAGCGCGATCGCGGTTTTACGGTGTTTCTGGTTTCGGCTCAACCGAGTCGATCGGTCTCTCTGCTGTCGGAACACGACTGTCCGGCTCAGTTTGTGGTGAATCCACGCGATTTTTTGGCGATCGACAAGTTGCAGTTGCAGCACATTCCGGTAGCTTTGAAGTACAGCGGGCTGGCAGAGTTGGAAGGGTTTATTCTGCCGACTTTTCGGATTGTTTTAATTACCGATCGAGAATTCTACGGTCAGCATTCTCTCGCTACATTTAGCTACGTCCGCAAGCGCCGCCGCGCCGCTTCTAAAAAGGTTGACCCGAACAAGCTCAGTCCGGGGGATTATGTGGTGCACCGCCAGCACGGAGTGGGCAAGTTTCTCAAGTTGGAACGCTTGACGATCGATCGGGAAACTCGCGAATATTTGGTGTTGCAATACGCTGACGGTACTCTGAGAGTCGCGGCGGATCAATTGGGCGCGCTGTCGCGGTTTCGGACTGTCGGCGATAAAGTGCCGGATCTCAACAAGTTGACTGGTCAAACTTGGGAAAAAACTAAAGCAAAAGTTCGCAAAGCTGTTAAGAAAGTAGCAGTAGATTTGCTGAATCTTTACGCAAAAAGAGCTAAGCAACAGGGTTATGCTTTTCCTCCTGATATGCCTTGGCAGCAAGAGTTAGAGGATTCTTTCCCGTACCAACCAACGCCGGATCAGTTGAAGGCTACTCTGGATGTGAAACGTGACATGGAGGGCGATCGACCGATGGATCGCTTGGTCTGCGGCGATGTCGGTTTTGGCAAGACGGAAGTTGCTCTGAGAGCTATTTTTAAGGCGATTACAGCGGGCAAGCAGGTGGCTTTGCTGGCGCCGACGACAATTTTGACCCAACAGCACTATCACACGCTCTCAGAGCGTTTTTCCCCTTATCCGATCGAAGTTGGTTTGCTCAATCGCTTCCGCACAGAAACTGAACGCCGGGAAATTCACAAACGCCTAGCAACTGGGGAGTTAGACGTGATTGTCGGTACTCAGTCTGTTTTGAGTAAAGCGATTAAATTTCGGGATTTGGGTTTGTTGGTGGTGGATGAAGAACAACGGTTTGGCGTGAAGCAAAAGGAAGCGATTAAATCTCTGAAAACCGAAGTAGATGTCCTGACTCTAACGGCGACGCCGATTCCCCGAACTCTCTATATGTCTCTATCGGGGATTCGGGAGATGAGTTTGATTGCGACTCCGCCGCCCAGCCGCCGCCCGATTCAGACTCATTTGGCCCCCTACGATTTGGAGGTGGTGCGGACTGCAATTCGTCAAGAGTTGGACAGGGGCGGTCAGGTTTTTTATGTTGTACCTCGGATTGAGGGGATTGATGAGTTGGCCGATACTTTGCAGCTAATGGTTCCGGGGGCGAGAATTGCGATCGCCCACGGTCAAATGGATGCTGCGGAACTAGAATCGATCATGCTGACTTTCAGTGCGGCAGAGTTTGATATTTTGGTGTGCACTACGATTATTGAGTCGGGTTTGGATATTCCGCGCGTCAATACAATCTTGATTGAGGACGCGCAGAAGTTTGGTTTGGGTCAGTTGTACCAGTTGCGGGGACGGGTGGGACGCGCGGGGATTCAAGCTCACGCTTGGCTGTTTTATCCCAAGCAAAACCAACTGTCGGATGCTGCAAGGCAGCGGCTGCGGGCAATTCAAGAGTTCGCGCAGTTGGGATCGGGCTATCAGTTGGCTGTCCGGGATATGGAAATTCGGGGCTCTGGTGATGTGTTGGGTACGGAACAGTCTGGTCAAATGGAGGCGATCGGTTTTGATTTATATGCTGAAATGTTAGAGGAGGCGATTCGCGAAATTAAGGGTCAGGAAATTCCCAAGGTTGAGGATGCACAAATCGACCTCAGTTTGACGGCGTTTATTCCTGCCGATTATATTGGAGATCTGGATCAAAAGATGAGCGCTTATCGGTCTGTGGCTTCTGCGAATACTCTCGAAGAGTTGCAACAGATTCGGGCCGATTGGTGCGATCGTTACGGGCAGATTCCTCTACCAGCGCAGCAACTAATTCGTGTTGTCGAACTCAAACAAATCGCCAAGCAAATCGGTTTTTCTCGGATTAAACCGGAAAATAAGCAGCACATTGTCTTGGAAACGCCGATGGAGGAACCTGCTTGGAATTTGCTCAAGGCTAATTTGCCCGAACATCTACATTCTCGTTTTGTCTACAGCAAGGGGAAGGTTACTATTCGCGGAATGGCTGTTTTGAGCGCCGAAAAGCAGTTGGATAATTTGATTGATTGGTTGGGTAAAATGCAGGGCGCTTTGCCGGAAGCAAAGATTTGATTTTAATATGAAATCCCGCTATTTAGCCGGCGGTCGAAATCTCAGAATCATACCGATGGAACCGGAGAAAATATTGCTGCTGCTTTAATAATTGTTTGAGCAGCACAAAGGATTAAAATCGTGAAAAAGTTAGTCTGTGTTTTTTTTGCGATCGCGCTAGCGCAAGGAGTGCCAACGGTGGTTCAATCTCAACAAATAATTGACCCGATCGACCGGGTTGTCAATGCAGGATTGATGAATAAAGATTCTAGCGGCAATTTTAATGCTGAAAGCATTATCAGTCGCGCCGATTTGGCGGTAATTTTACTGAAAACTTTTGGTTTGGAACGGCGGAAAACAGCTCAGAAACCGGATATGGAATTGCCCGACGTACCTAAAAGCTACTGGGCTTACAGTGCGATTCAAACTGCTTTGAAAACGGGAACTATGAGTGGATATCGCGACGGAATGTTTTTCCCAAATCAAAGGGTGACTCGCGCTGAGGCTTTGGCGATTTTTGCTCAAGCTTATGGGGTTTTTCAGTTTCCAGACGCCACCGTTGCCGAGATTTTAGCTAGGTATCCAGATGCAGGGGAAATTCCTAGTTGGGCTAGAAAGTCTATGGCTACTGCACTGTATGAAGGGTTTGTGAATCTTGAAGTCGGAACTAATGCAATTAATCCTTTGAAGCCGATGACTCGCGGTAATATCGCTTACGCTTTGAGCAAGTATTTGGAGCGGCAGGTAAGACCAACTTCTTTGCCTGTCCCGAACGAGGAGCCACCAAATCGGGGGATGGGAAGGTAAATATAGTAAGTTTCATTTGCCTGAGAATCGGTAATTGGTAATTGAGAAGGCCATAGCTCATTCAATTAAAAATTGCTAAGCTGTTCGACATTCAAAATGCACTATTTGTGTGCCAGATCCCATACTGTAAGGGGTTGAGGCAATAAATTTAAATGACTAACAGCTTATAGCAATCCTAACTGAGATGTGAACACAAATATGATAAAATATAAAAAAACTAAGTGCGATCGGGCAACCAAAAACTCCCCAACCACCCAAAAAAGACGACCCCAAAAACCTCGGCTACGTCTCACCCGAATTTGTCGAAAAAGTATCCCAACAGGAAATTGACCAAATCAACGCCAACGTCGAAACCCTGCTCCTAACTAAAAGCTGCATCCGCTGCGACCTCCGAGGTGTAAAATTAGTTAACCTCACCTTAAAAAATCCGATCGTTACAGGAGCAGACTTATCAGATGCTAACCTCAGCGGAGGTACTTTCGAGATATAGCGGTTCTCAGAAAGATGAGGTATGTTGTTGGGCTTCAGCCCTCTTGGTTTAAGCGGTTGGCGTTGCTGAATCAGGGTATGAGACGAGAAAAAATGCGAGATTGGAGCCGAAAATGATTTCTGGGATTTTGATTGGGAATTGGAACATCTCCAAATT
>NZ_JAEQCT010000132.1:0-18183 GCF_020738205.1 Microcoleus sp. PH2017_24_DOB_U_A | reverse complement strand
TCCGAGAGTTCAACTCTTTTCCGTTGTTGGTTAGAGTTGGATTAGCTATGTACGGACTGTTTACCGTGATTTGCCAATCAACGAGTCGCACTTAGATTTGGAATGCTTCCCAGCATTGGCTACATCTAGTTTTTGCGAGTTCCCCAAGCCTTGCCAAATTGCTCCAATCTCCAATCAAATGCCCCCGCTTCTCTTACGAGTGAAGCGGGGGCTAGAAAAACTGCTTTCATGCAAATTTTCATCTTATGTTGGTACAGTCGTTAGCTGTACCTCCCGCTTCGCCTATCTTTATGGTGTGGCCGTGCCACTCCCAGACCGTCCCGGTCTACCTCGTTGTAATTAATTTCTGAAATTAGTCCTAATCCACTATAACCGGGTTTAATTGGGCTTGTCCCAGCCCACGAGGTCGCTGTAGGGGTTAGCAAACCTGTCATAAAGACTTGCCGTGAGGACTCAGCGCGACCCCTGGGGCGATCGCACTTGAGTTGATAAGTAGAGTAGGTGGGGAAAAATTTCACAGTAGGCAGAAAGTGATCTGAGACCTTTAAATCTAGCTTTAAACATACTACACTGATATTACAGATATGTCCACCCGTCACGGAGAAAAATTATGCATACCCTACCTAGAACCTCAACCACCGAAATGGAAGTCACCAGCATTCGATTGGAAAGAGAGCTCAAGGAGAGACTCAAAGAGCTCGCTGGCAATCAAGGCTATCAAGCTTTGATTCGAGATTTGCTCTGGAATTACGTCCAGCAGAAGTCTGGAGAGTATCGTCAGATGTTTTGTCGATCGGATATTCGAGCCAGCATTAACGCCACAGCACAGCAGGAGGAACGCTGCGCCCTTACAGGAGAGTTGATTCGAGTTAATGAGCCGATGTTATTAGGCCTGACGATGCACGGCGAAATGGTGCCCCTGAGTATGGGGAGTATGGGCAGTATGGCTGGATAAACCAGTTTACCGAGAATTTGCGATTGCGATCGGCCTGGGGTGAGAACCCCAGGCGCTGAAGATCAAATCCCGAAGCATTTCCAAGATATCTATATTTAAAGAAAGCAAGAAGACGCTAAGTTCGCGAAGAAAGATCCCAGAAGGAAGACGCGCGGACTAATGCTAAACTTTCCATCGGGTATGCCGAAAGATGATGGTAAATTTGATGGAAAAGATTAAGGTAATGCTGAAAAACCGCTACTTGAGTGCTGTAAGCTCGATCGCCCTTCTCACAATGATCGCCGGATGCGCCGCTACCGAATCACCCCAACTTGCAACTCCCTCTCCTGTAGCCGAATCTTCCCCGCCGCCAGTTAAACCCAATCAGCCGTTAACAGTTTCTCTCAACAATCCCGAAACCGCCACAAATACCAAAATCCAGCAATATCTCAACGCATTGACGGCCCAAGGTTCTGCCAAAGAAGACCAAGGCATCTGGATGCAATCGGGCAATACATTACTCGCCAATCATCAAGGTACAGTTCCTCTGTCAGCCGCTTCCATTACCAAAGTAGCAACATCTCTGGTAGCGCTGCAACAATTCGGGCCGGAACATCAATTTATCACCGAAATTAGTACCAACGGCACCATCAAAGACGGTGTATTAAAAGGCGATTTAGTGATTGAGGGCAGCGAAGATCCGTTGTTTGTGTGGGAAGAGGCGATCGCCCTCGGTAACATCTTAAATAAAAAAGGCATCAAGCGAGTCACTGGCACTTTAATCATTGTCGGTAAATTTTACATGAACTTTGAATTAAATCCCCTCAAATCAGGAGAATTGCTCAAACAAGCATTGAACAGTGAAATCTGGCCGGGCGAAGCCGCAGCCCAGTATCAAACACTTCCTCCCAATACACCGAAACCCCAAATAGTAATTGATGGTACTGTCAAAGTTTTGCCAGCACGTCCCAGCGCCGTACCCTTAGCCAAACATTATTCTTTACCCCTCGCCGAACTTATCAAAAAAATGAATCAGTACAGCAACAATCTCATGGCAGATATGCTAGCTGATACTGTTGGTGGCGCCAAAACAGTCGCGCAAAAAGCAGCAGCAGCAACTGGAGTTCCTCCCGCAGAAATTCAACTCGTCAACGGTTCCGGATTGAGCGACGACAATCGCATTTCTCCTAGGGCTGCGTGCGGGTTATTTATAGCTTTAGAACGCTACCTGCAACCTTACAGCATGACAGTTGCTGATGTCTTAACTGTAGTTGGCAAAGATAAAGGAATCTTGTCAGAACGGGCGCTGCCAAAGTTAGCAGTAGTCAAATCTGGCACATTGGATAATGTTAGCGCTTTGGGCGGAGCGCTACCCACTCAAAAACAAGAAACCGTGTGGTTTGTGATTATGAATCGAGGGGCAAATGTCGAGGCATTTCGCACTCAGCAAGAGGTTTTGTTGAAAAGCTTTTTGACTGAATGGGGAAGCGTTCAAGTTTCGCCACCGGAATTAACGCCAAATCCTGCTAGAAGTAGTAAGGTATCTCGCAGCGAACTTGTTCAATAACACCAGATTTGATGAATAATATTATGTTTGATTCTTGGCGAATAGCCAATAGTTGCCACGGTGCGTCAGCACAGAGATTTTCAATGGGTATCTAAAATCGTGCCAACTGACGCACCCTACTACTAATACCTAAAATGGCACCACCTTTTAATCGCGCGCATCCCTTTTTTAACTATCGAGTTGCTCTTTTATTGACTATCATCCCTATTTTGATTGTCGGTTTAAGCAGCGAATTCTATTCGGGGCCGGGGCGAGAGTTTTTTAATGATTATTTTGGTGATTTTCTCTACCAAATTTTCTTGATTCTGCTAATTGTTTTCATGTTTCCCCAAGTTTCTCCGACTAAAATTGCCTGGGGAGTTTTCATTTTTAACTGTCTCATTGAATTTAGCCAACTGTGGAAACCTCCTTTTTTGCAAGCTATTCGCGCTACATTATTTGGGCGTTTGTTTCTGGGTAGTGGCTTTTCGTGGGAGGATTTTATTGGCTATATTTTGGGATGTACTTTGGGGTGGGTTTTGGTGGTAGGGCTGAAGCGGAAATTTAGATGATTTGCTTTTTTGTCAAACTTCGATATGGTTTGTAGTGAGGACTTCAGTCCTTCATGAATGCGGACTGAAGTCCTCACTACGAACGAATTGGATTAGGTGTTTTTGCTCTAGCAACTACAATGCCGATCGCACTTTCGACTCTGCTAATATATCTCTGCAAGTCGTAAGCAACTGTCACAGCCCCAGCCGGCGAAGCGTGAATTAAGCCGAGATTCCCGTCTGCATTCCTGTACACAAAACCTGTGTGGGTGACATCCAATCCTTTAACATCCGTGGCTACCGCCACAATATCCCCAGGCTTTAACTGGGAATAAACACTTTTGATCCGATTTGTCGGGATGTAATTAACCGTAGTTTTGGCTAATTCTGCTTCTTGGCTGACTATGCACTGATAAGTTGCTTCATCTTTTACCATTTGCGGGTAACTGCTGCGGTGCTGGCTCATGAAATTTAGTGTTTTATTCATCGGCACTCCGCCCAATTGAGCGGTAATGTTTTCTACGGTTTGCCGTTTTTGATTGTCTTTAATCCATTCTGAAAAATAGTGCAGCCGGCTGCAATAGCCGTTCATTTTACCGTTTAAATACCGTTGTTCTTCTATGCGATTTACAAAATTTTGATATTCGTAATCTTTTACTGCTACGCCTCGGGAAATAGCCAAAACCGTCTCTACAAACAAAACGCAATCAAATTTATTCAACGTTACGATCAACTTTTCTTCGCCGGATTTGTCCAGCAAACCCTCGACGTAGGGCAATCCTTGGAAGTTATCGCCGATCGCCTGGATGATTTGTCCGATCGGGCGATCGGGCAAATTTTCCTGTTTGGCATACTGTACAATCTTTTCAAAACGTGCTATGTCTTCGGGTAGTATAGCGGTTTCTGTCGCAGTATTCTCTGAGTCTGGTCGTCTCGCCAGCACTTCTAGCCATTGGGAATACGGAATTTCAGGTAAGTTGTTCAAGTCCCGAAACAGACTGAGCAAACTAGAAACACTTTGCTTATTTTTGGGTTCCCGATTTTCGCTGTCTGCGATCGACTCAGCCACTACATCCGGGCCGCGTGCTTCTGTTTGTCGATCGACAACAGCGACAGCAGGTTGAGACTGCAATGCCCAAACATCAGGTATCAAATAATTATTCACCCAGGCGATCGCAAATCCCAAAACAGCCAGACTCCAAAAATTTCTCATGTTTTCCCAAGGATTTTGCTTCAACTCAGTGCTATCCTGAAATCTTTACGATTACTCGAACTCTTAATCAGCCTAGCAGGTAGATTAAATTGACGAAAGTGTAGACCCGTTTCAAAAAATAATGCAACTGTTGGCAAGTTCCAAACCCTTATACAATCAGTTATTCCACATCTAAAATTTAAAATCTAAAATCTAAAATTCTATTAGACACCGCCCTATTATAAACTGATCCTGCGAGTTTGATACCACAACACTGTAATGCAAGTAGACCGCCGACGCCGCCCAATCGAACCCCAACGTCCGATCCAACCCAGACGCCACAGCAGCGAGCGTCCAGTCCAATCCCGACGCGCAAGCAGCGATCGCCCAGTCAAACCCCAACGTCCTATCCAATCCCGACGCCCGATCGGCGATCGTCCAATCTGGCTCCAACGCCTCATCTCGCTCCAACGACTCATCTGGCTCCAAATCTCAATCTGGCTCCAACGCCTCATCTTGCTCCAACGCCCAATCTGGCTCCAAATCTCAATCTGGCTCCAACGCCTCATCACCGATCGTACAGTCGCGCCCCGACGCGTCATCACAGATCGTCCAGTCGCGCCCCGACGCCAAATTAGCGATCGTCCAGTCGCGCCACGACGGCAAATCAGCGATCGTCCAGTTGAGCCACGACGGCAAATCAGCGATCGTCCAGTCCAACCTCGACGGCAAATCAGCGGCGATCGTCCAGTTGAACCCCGACGCCTCATCACCGATCGTCCAACGCCATCTCGTCGGCGACTGAGGGCAAAATTGTCTCGGCTCAAATACCGCAACATTTTGTGTTTAATTGCGGGGGCGATCGCGTTTTTTTGGCTCCTGACAATCCCCTTCAGAACTCGCCGCGCCCCAGAACCACCCGTCATATTGTCTCAAGAGGCTATCTCGCCACCGACAATTCCAACATCCCAAAATGTAGTCGATAGTAAAAGCGATCCTACCTTCACCTACAACATCAAAACACCTCCCAATCCAGTTTATTCTCAAGAATTGCAAGGGATTGTTGATGAAGCTGTGAACATTGCCACCAGCCAAGGATTACCAGCAGATAAGCTATCAATTAGCTTGTTTGATGTCAGCAATCCCAAAAATCACACCTTCGCCGGATATCAAAATCAAACTCTCAGATTTCCTGCTAGCGTTGCCAAGTTATTTTGGATGGCAGCCTTTTACTCAGCTATAGAAAAAGGCATGATTACGGAAAGAGAATCTGCATTTAAAAACGACTTAGAACAAATGATTCGCATCTCCAACAACGATGCTGCCAGCAGGATTTTAGACAAAATCACCGATACAAAATCCGGCGGACGGCTCGGAGGAGAAGAGTTGCAAACATGGCTGCAAAAGCGCACGCAAATTAACACGTTTTTCCAGTCAGCAGGCTACAATGATATTCGTATAAGCACCAAAAATTATCCCATATACTATTTAAGGCAAGAAGGCCCAGTCGGTCGCGATTTGCAATTGCGGGGCGATGATTCTGTGCCGATTCGCAATCAAGCAACTACTGACCAAGCCGGCAGATTAATATATGAAATCTATACTAGGCAAGCTGTTTCTAGTCTCGCCAGCCGCAAAATGGCTTACTTGCTGACGAGAGATTTAGACCCTAAAGCCTGGAAAAATGACCCTAGCAACTCAATAAAAGGATTTCTCGGCGAGTCTTTACCAACTAATATTTATTTTGGTTCCAAAGTTGGCTATACTTCCAAATCCCGCAGCGAAGCGGCTTTTGTCAGAACTTTAGACGATCGCGCGATTTACATCTTGGTCGTTTTCGCAGACGATGTGGCTTATACCAAGGACGAAACAGCATTTCCGGCAATTTCTCGATACGTATTCGATCGATTAAATGCTCGCGGGCCCAGCAATTAGCAGAGCGGATGTACGGTTGAAACCGCGTCTATACAAACTATGTCCGCCTCTGTGGACTAAGAGAGCATAAGGTAATTTTAACGACCCACTCTTCAACCCGCGGAGGCGGGTTTTGCCTGTGTAGATGCGGTTTCAACCGCCCTTTCATCGAAAACATTAAAAACTATTTAACTGGGGCGAAAGGATTCGAACCTCTGAATGGCTGGACCAAAACCAGCTGCCTTACCACTTGGCGACGCCCCAACGTCTTAACCTTTATCATATTAACACTCAAACACCAGAATCTGTCAAGCACTTTCACAATAAAGTTTAAAAAATGTTTGCCAAACCGATCGCCCGCCAGTTTATTCTTTGACAGCAGCGGGGCGAGACAGCGGGATCTCAATCCAGAACTCCGCTCCCTGTCCGGGTTCTGAGATACACTTCAAACTGCCGCCGTGTTTTTCCACCACAATCTGGTAGCTAATGGACAAGCCGAGTCCCGTGCCTTTGCCCACTGGTTTAGTGGTAAAGAAAGGGTCAAACAAGCACAATTTAGCTTTTTGGGTCAATCCCGGCCCGCTGTCCCGAATCCGAATCAGCACAAGTTGACCGATCGACTTTCGTGACTCACCTCGATCCGAGTCTTGGGACACCACCGCCGTCGAGATTTCGATCGTCTTGGGTGCGGGCTGATTTTCCAAGGAGTCGATCGCATTTCCCAAAATATTCATAAATACTTGGTTGAGCTGTCCGGGATAGCATTCTACCTTCGGCAAGTCGCCGTAGTCTTTAATTACCTTAATTCCCGGTATTGGCCCGTTTGACTTCAAGCGGCTCTGCAAAATCAGCAGCGTGCTGTCAATCCCTTCGTGAATGTCCACAGGTTTCTTCTCGGCTTCGTCGTGCCGCGCGAAGTTCCGCAGGGAAAGGACAATTTGCCGGATGCGTTCGGCTCCCATCTCCATCGAAGAAAGAATTTTCAGCAAATCTGGCACTACGAAATCCACATCGATTTCTTCGCTTTTGTCGAGAATTTCCTCGCAAGGTTCGGGGTAGTGCTTTTGATACAAGCGCAGCAAATCCAGCAGATCTTTCATGTACTGCTCGCAATAAGTCAAGTTGCCGTAAATAAAATTAACCGGATTGTTAATTTCGTGGGCGACGCCGGCAACCATTTGACCGAGAGAGGACATTTTTTCGTTTTGAATGAGCTGAGCTTCTTTTTGCTGCAAACTCTGCAAAGTTTCAGTCAGTTGTCGGGCTTGAGTTTGAGCTGCTAAGGCTGCCGCCCGAGTTTGGGCGTAAAGTTCGGCTTGGTCGATCGCGATCGCCAGTTGATCCACCACCGCTTGCAGCAATTCTACCTCGCTTGCCGCCCAGGAACGGCTGCTGTAATGATTGCAAACTATCGCCCCCATTTGACCGGAGTGAGTCTTGAGCGGCAGCAGCAGCTTAGAAACGATCCCGACACCCCTTAAAAAAGCTCGCGTGGCGGAATCTATGCAGGCTGCTGTGGCAGTGTCGCCGATGCGGAGCGTTTGGCGATCGCGAATTTTCTCGGCTAGTAGCGTTACTTGTGCGATCGGATATTCTGCGAGCAGATCTGTGAGTTCAGGATTTGCCGCCTCGTGGGTAATCGCAAAACTCGGCTGCCCCTGCCGCGATACTGAATACCACAAAAAGTAGCACTGGTCAACCTGCAACAAGCTGTGAATTTCATTAACAGCCGTATCTAAAATTTTGTCGAGGTCTAGAGAATTCCGCATCTGACTGGCGAGGCCGAACAGCAGACTTTCCCGGCGGCTCAACAATTCTTCTCGGGCCTTGACACGATCGATCGCCACGCCAATGGCATTAGCCATCCACCCCAGAACTTCTAGCGCCCCCTCCGTGGCAGCAGCGCTGCTGCATACAGCCATCACTCCCACCAGTCGTTCCTCCACAATCAGGGGATAGGCAATGGCGCAGAGGGACGGGTTCGACAGCAAGCACAGAGGAGCCGTTTCGAGTTTTCCCGTTTCTTCTCGCAGCCAATCTTCTATTAGCCGTTCCCAATCTTGGCTGCTGACTCCTGAATCGGCCTGCAATTCTAACCGCTCTATCTGCGGGTTGAACGTCCAGATGCTGGCTGCTGTGGCGTCGAGATGGTCTACCATTGCGTCGGTGCAGCGGTTGAGGGTGGCCGGTATTGTCCCGCCTTGTCCGAGAGCTGCACCAACTTTAGCTTGCAGCATTGCCAAGCGCGATCGCTCCTGTAGCAAGTCTGCCATTGATTGCCCCTCTGTCACTATTTCGGGAATTTGTTTGGGATCGCGATCGCGCCTCATGCCCGCTGAAGTTTCCCGCAAATCCTGAGATTTGCCTGTTTCGAGCACCGGCAGCTTTTTTGTTGGGAATATTCTTGTGTCCTTCTCTGAAGTCTGTACTGCCCAGAAAAACTCCTGGTTCGATCGAGCTAACTCCGAGATTTGCTGGCCCTGTGAAGCGATATCTTCTACCTCTGCCACCTCTTTCTTGGCTTTGACTAATTGCCACCGCAGCTCCACCAAACTCGCAACTTGCCGAGTTAAAATCTCAATACCATCAATCGTATTTTTTGTCAAGCCTTTAGGTACGGAATCCATGACACAGATCGCGCCCAGCATCTGCCCATCTGAGGTGACGACTGGGATGCTAGCGTAAAATTTGATGAAGGGGTAAGAAACAATTAGCGGATGCTGGGCAAATCGCACGTCTGTGGAAGCGTCTCGGACAATGATGGCAGGCGGTTTATTGCAGGAATTTGCAAAGGGTGCGATCGCATCTGCCGCCGCAACCGCAGGTTTTTGTAGGGGAATGTCCCGGTCAAATTCCGAGTTAGAGTTGGAACTCGCGCCCAACTGTGCGGGAGTTTGGTCGATATAGCAGCGATCGCAAAAATTCAGGTAACGGTGTGCCAAAGTTCGATCGATACCTAGCTGCGACTTCAACCAGTGGCCGGAGGCATCAATCAAACTCAAAAAAGCAATAGGAGTTCCGCTCATCCTGGCGGCCAAGCCTACCAAATCGTCAAAGCAAGCCTCTGGATCGGAACCCAGAAGTTGATACAAGTCGGTGCGATCGAGATCGAACACTGTTTTACCAAGAGGCAAGGGTGCTTTCATCATGTATAAGTGCCCATCTAGTTGCTGGCAACCGCCCTAATCAATACTGGCCGAGGAGAAAAACGAGCCATGAATTTTGTCCCGGGAGACTGCGATCGCAAGTCGAACACAGGCTGCTGGCACCAAACTCAGACCAACCTCTTGACTGACATGGAAACTTTTGATTTATGGGAGTTAGAGCACCGCAGATCTAATACTCTAGAAATTATACTTCGAGTTGACTATGCTTTTGATGTGCCAGAGGCTGGGTGAATCTAAGAGCCTCCGTGGGGACGAAGCACCCTTCAAAAATCTATGGCGGATAGCTTACAGAGAATTTCTTAATAAGTTTAATAGTATTTTAACAGACAGATCTAATCGTGGGTAGCAGGCTTGCTGGTAGATTAAAATAATTGGTTTGTGCCACAATACCAGTACGGTTTACCGGGCTGTTGCACAGGCAACTCAACAAAAGTTAGGAGAGCGACTACACAAACACCGAAAATGTTAAACTTTGTAACAATAGTTGTTCAAACTCCACCATCAAGGGTTTGACGGTTGAGATGCAGATTTTGCAACTGTTGTCATCGCCGATCGACCCCTCGGGCAATCTGTTTTTTCGAGTTTGAGGTCAAAAAAACAGGGGTGAAGTTTCTGCTAATGCTCCAACGGAGTTGGGCACTATTTATCCGAAGGCACTCTTGAAAAATGACCCACCCAAAAACCGATACTTGCTTGCCGACAATTTTGAGGGTCGAGATCGCAATTTTAGACTCAAGTTCAAGCTCCCAGATTCATCTGGAACAGTCAATCTAAAATCTACAATCTACAATCGACTGACGGCGGGAATTATGTTTTCTATTTTCAAGAACTATAAATAAACCGGGAGAAGAATATGTCTGCAACTAGCAGTCAAGTACCAACTATTTTGGCAGTTGATGATAGCGTCGTCATGCAAGGACTGGTCAAACAAGCCTTAAGCAAAGAGTTTCGAGTTCTCGTGACAGACAATGCAGTTGATGCTTTGTCAACAATTTATCACGAACAAATTTCGGTTTTGTTGCTCGATGTTTCGATGCCTGGGATTGACGGATTGGAGCTCTGCCGCACGGTGCGAAGCTTGCCTCAGTTTCAGAATTTGCCGATCGTGATGCTGACAGCCAGAGATGGAGCATTTGATAAAGTACAGGGGCGTTTGGCAGGAGCAACCGAGTATTTAACTAAGCCCTTTGATGCTGACAAGTTGCGCGAAGTAATTGGTAAGTTTATCAATATCAAATCATAAAAGAAGACGGGCGCGGTTGAAACCGCGTCTATACCAGCAAAACCCGCCTCCGCGGGTTGAAGCTCAGACCGTTTAAATTACGTTTTATGTTATTCTATTCAGTCGGCGTCCGGCGGACATCGTTTATATAGAAGCGGTTTCAACCTTACGTCCGATCTGCTATATTCTCCCGCTTGTCCTAAACTTTTAATTTCGCCAACAGTAAAGGAGCGATCGCACTGACGGGTAAAACGTGCTGGGCCGCACCGAGGGCGATCGCCTCTTTCGGCATTCCAAACACAACACAACTAGCCTCATTTTGAGCAATAGTCAAACCGCCGGCTTGGGCGATCGCCAACATACCCTCAGCACCATCTCGCCCCATTCCTGTTAGCAACACTCCCGCAGCCCCGCGACCATAAAAACTAGCAACTGACTTAAATGTTACCGTTACAGAGGGGCAATGTCCCGCTTCACGAGCAGCTTCAGAATAAATAAAACGCCCTTGAGCATCCAATTCTAAATGACGTTTTTCTGGCGGGAAATAAACAATCCCAGCTTGTGGAAATTCCCCAAAACCCGCTATTTTCACCGGCAGTTTAGATTCAAAACCCAACCAGTCAACCAATCCTTGCAAAAATCCTTCACTGATATGCTGGATGCAAATCACCGGTACTGGCAAATTAGCCGGAAACTTAGAAATAATCGAGTGTAGCGCTTGTGGCCCCCCTGTAGACGCGCCAACAGCCAATAACTTAATAGTTTGAGAATTGAGATTTTTGCTAGATAATTGGTAATTATGAATTGGTAATTGATAATTTTTTTTGCTTGGGCGACCCTCGGCTGTTTCGATTCCTCCAAGCCTTTGATGTCGCGTAAATACTTTAACTCCCGACAACACTTTAACTTTAGCGATTAATTCATTCCCCAGGCGATCGTAATCAGACGCCAACCCGCCAATGGGTTTCGGAAAAACATCTAATGCACCTGCTTTCATTAATTCAAATACATTTTGAGTATCCTTTGCTTGTACAGAAGCACTAATTATTAAAATTGGTCGCGGGTATTTTTTCATCACTTCCCGCGTGAACTCTAACCCGTTCATTTGTGCCATATTCAAATCCGTACAGATGACTTCCGGTTGAAGTTTCGGGATTAATTCTAGGGCTTCTAACCCGTTAGAAGCCGTTCCGACAACCTGGATTTCTGGCGAAGCATCCAAAATGCGCTTGAGAACGATCGTAGCTACTGGGGAATCTTCTACTAACAATACTTTAATGGGCGACAACATCATACCATTTTAGATTTTAGATTTTAGATTTTTTTAGGTAATGGGTAATGGGTAATGGGTAATGGGTAATGGGTAATGGGTAATGGGTAATGGGTAATTCTCCCCCTCTTCCCCTGTCCCCCTCTCCCCCTGTCCCCCTCTTCCCTTCCCCTCTGACAATCAAACTAACCTTTTCAAGGTCTCGATTAATACATCTTGATTGAAAGTACCTTTAGGAATATAAGCATTAGCGCCAGCATCAGCCCCTCTTTTTCTATCTTCATCAGACGCCAAAGATGTCACCAAAATAATCGGCAACTCACTGTATTCTTTTAGCTGACGAATTTTAATAGTCAGTCCCAAGCCGTCCAAATTAGGCATTTGTACGTCAGAAATCAGAGCATCAAAATAGCGAGTTTTTAATTTATTGAAAGCATCCAACCCGTCCACTGCTGTCACCACTTCATAACCTGCACCTTCCAGAATGCGCTTTTCTTGAGTGCGGGTAGCGATCGAATCTTCTGCTAAAAGTATAACTTGTTTTCGGCTGACTGTCTCAATTGGCGATCGGGCACCCCCAACCCCACCCAACAAAACTTGCTTGCGTACAGATTTTATCAAATCGTGGGGATTGAGCACCATACAAACTTCCCCCGTCCCCAGAATCGTTGCACCAGAAACGTTTCGCACCCGTTTCAGCAATTGACTTTGAGGTTTAATCACCACATCCTGTTCGTCAATCAAAGCATCTATAAATAATCCCAATCTTTCCTCCCCAACTTTCAAAACAATACAAGGCATTTTCCGAGAATTATGATTCACCGATTCTACCTCTGTATTTCTCTTGAATTCTCTCCAACTTTCCTGTCTCCACTCCCGATTATTGTGCAACCAATCTGTATCATTTAATTCTAGTAAATCTGCCAAATAAGCAACTGACAAAGGCTGAGAGTCTAAAATCACCGTCGCCTTGCTTTCGAGAGAAAAAACATCCGAAGAGCGGACTAATATTGCAGTTTCAATAAACTCGACTGGCAGCGCATAAGCAATACCATCAACCGCTAATATTAATACATTAGCAGTAGCTAAAGACGTACTTAGTTGCAGGCGAAAAGTGCATCCTTTTCCGAGATCTGATTCAACTTGAATGCGACCTTTTAATGCTTCAACATTAGTCCTAACTACATCCAAACCTACCCCTCTTCCAGAGATTTCAGTAACAAATGTTCTGGTTGAAAAACCCGCAGCAAAAATCAGCGATTGAATTTGGCTTTCTGTCATCACCGCCAGTTCTTCCGGCGTGCAGATGTTGCGTTTGACAGCAGTTTGTTTAATGCGATCGAGATTCAGCCCCCGACCATCATCAGCAACTTCAATAATAATATTGCTAGCAGTATGGTAGCCTTTAATTCGGAGAGTAGCTGCGGGATGCTTGCCGAGCTTTTCGCGATCGGCTGGCGTCTCAATTCCGTGATCTATCGCATTCCGAATCAGGTGCATTAAAGGGTCTTTCATTTCTTCTAGAATGCGTTTGTCAGCTCGAGTTTCCCCACCTTCAATGACTAATTTAACCTCTTTCCCTTCCCGCTTAGCCAAGTCTCTAACTGCTCGTGGAAATAGATTAAAAATAGTAGACAAAGGCAGCAGTCTGAGAGTGCGAATTCCTGATTCCAACTCTTCCGCAATTAATTCGAGTCTTGCAGTATCTTCATCAACTCGATTTTTCAATCTATTTACTAGAGTTCCCAGACGTTCTAAACGTTCTTCTGTACGCTGGTAATAATTCTGTAACTGTATGATGAGGGCATTTTGTTGAAAAGCATTTTTGTCCGATTCTATCTGATGAAAAGCCAAGCGATTTATAAAAGCTTCTCTGCTCCAACTTTCCCACAAATTTGTCAGTTTTTCGATATCAGCAAGTCGGTGTACTAACCTAGTTTTTGTAACAGTAAGTTCACCAGCTTGAGTCATTAAATCGTCTAAATTTTTGGTAGCAACGCGAATTGTTTCGATGCGGTAAGACGAACTTGAAGAACTGCTAACAGCGGGTTGGGAAGCCGATGCAGTAGCGGGGGCAGAAGCCCCACGCAAGTTGTGAGATTGGAGCAACAATTCTTGCTCGGATTGTAGAGTCGAAAAAGAATAATTTTTATCTAAATTAGTGGCGGAATAAGTTTCACTATTTGTTTCGGGTTCCGCAGTAGACGAATCAATAAGTTGCGTTTGTATAAATTCTTCTTCTGGTACCTTTGAAGATTCTGGATCTGCTATGGGGACGGCGGGCAGGGGCTTGTTAGAAGCACCCATCATGCTAGCGAGCACGTAAAAGGTATTGACACCGGAATCTTGACCAGTCACGGCTTCGTCAACGAGTTTGCGGATGGCGTCTAAACCTTGCGAAAGTCGATCGCTAATTTCTGAAGTTAGTTGAGTCTCTCCCCGCTTGACACCTCCCAAAATATGCTCTATTTGATGAGCTAAAGATGCTACATTTTTTACCGCCAACATCCCAGCATCGCCTTTAAGAGAATGAGTTTCCCGCAGCAATTCTTCTAACTTAGCTGAGTCCCCGGGGTGTTGTTCCAAGTACAGCAATCCATCGTCTAGTTTCTGCAAGTGTTCTTCACTAGCAATTTTAAATACATCTCGAAGTTCTTCATCTTCAATTATCATAGGTGTTTGTGGTAATGGGTAATGGGTAATTGGTAATTGGTAATGGGTAATTGGTAATTGGTAATGGGTAATTGGTAATTGGGAATTGGTAATTGGTAATTGGTAATTGGGAATTGGTAATTGGGAATTGGTAATGTAATTGGTAATTGGTAATTGGTAATTGGTAATTGGTAATTGGTAATTGGTAATTGGTAATTGGTAATTGGTAATTGGTAATTGGGAATTGGTAATTGGGAATTGGGAATTGGTAATTGGTAATTGGTAATTGGTAATTGGTAATTGGTAATTGGGAATTGGTAATTGGTAATTAGGAATTAGGAATTGGTAATTGGTCATCCATCGGTAATTAGTCATCGGTAATCGGTAATTTTATCCTTGACATCCGTTACACAATCCGTTGCCTAACTTCCTTCTTACACTATAGACTTAAGAGTTAAAGCAGCTTCATTAAGTTTTTGAGTGCCTACTTTGACTTGAGTAATGCCGCTGATAGTTTGAGATGCAGTGCGGTTGAGAGAGTTCATTTCATCACCTACTTGCCCGATCGCGATCGCCTGCTGTTTAATATTCAAAGAAATTTGTTGATTGCTAGCAAACACCAGATTGCAAGCTTCCCGAACCCCCGTAAAAGCTTCTGCTGTATCCTGCGCTGTTTTCACCCCTGCCGCGACTGTTTTGCGGCTTTCTTCCGTTGCTTTCACCGTCGAGTCGATCGCGCCCTTAATTTCTGGAATAATACCATTAATCTTTTGCGCGGCTTGTTGGCTTTCATCTGCTAATTTACGGATCTCGCTGGCTACCACCGCAAAACCTTTGCCATACTCACCAGCCCTGACAGCTTCCACAGCCGCGTTAAGAGCCAGCATATTTGTCTGAGTGGCTAAATCGCTAACTAAATTTGCCAAAGTCGAGATATTGCCAATCTGACTTGTGCTATCCCCCAGGCGCTGATTTTGCTGAGAAATTGCTGCCACAGCTTGTCTAAGACTCAGCATTTGATTGAGAGTTTCTTCAACTTTTTGAGTTCCTTCTTGCGCGAGGGTTAAAGCTTGGCGAGCGGCGACGGCAACAGCCTCAGCTTGCTCGGCTGTCTCCCGAGAAGATATGCCCAATTGTTCTAAGGTTGCAGTTGTTTCATTGACTGAGAGAAATTGCTGGCCGACGACTTGCTCTTGCTCATTCATATTAGATAATATTTGCATAGAGAATGACGATATTTGATAGATCAATCCTCGAATCAGCTTAATTAGTTGTCGCAGCACCAAAAATCCTAATCCCAGAACAGTACCCAGGGACAATACAGCAATAATAGTAGCTATTTTTTTAAGAACAAAAATAGAAGCAAACAGCGAATATTTAGGTGCTTGATTCACAATCACAATGAATTTGTTGTTGTTTTCTTTACTCAGAAAAACTGTATCATAGCTAATCACTCGATCGCCGAGGTCAATATTGCCTTTGCCACCAGAAAGTATTTGTGTCACTACCTCTGCCACATAATCTTTTTGGACATTTTCATTCGTTTTTGTTTCATAACCCCATTCTTTTTTAGAAGTGGGATGGTAGATGTAGCTACCATCTTGATTTAACATAAAACCTTTCTCTGAATTATCATGATTCATGTTTTTAACTATATCAATCAGATTCTTTCCCAAAGAATTGGCAATCAAAATGCCTTTTCTTTCTCCTTTGGTATTAAAAACAGGAGTGGCGTGACGAATGGTTGGCTTGTAAGGAATTTCTATTTTACCGCGCTCCTGATTGAGATTGAATTGAGACACATAAATTTCGCCCGGTTTTAGCTTCATAGTTAAGTAAAAGTAATCCCTATGAGCCTGATTTTGTAGTTCTGAAGTTGGAACTATTTTGAGCGTTTGGCCGTCAGAATTTACGCGCACGAGTTCGTTGCCATTCTCATCTATATAACGCAATTGCATATAAGATTGCTTAATTGCCATCATTGATGCAAATGTGATTTGCATTCGATCGACCCAATTTTGATAAGTTGAATTAGTTTCTTTGTCTGCTCCATTTCCATCTCTAGCTTTAATTATTCCTTGAAGAGCAGGAGATTTGCTGAAGAATAAAACATCGTAACTGATATTTTCTAGTTTGTTGACTATTTGCTCTCCGCTGGATGTGACACTTTCAGTAAGATTAGTTAAGGCTAAGGTTTGGAGTGCTGCTTCGGAAGAGGAAATTCCATACCAGCCAACAAGAGATACTGGAATCAAGGTACTTAAAATTAAAAGCAGTAGCAGTCGGTTTTGAATTTTTCTGAAAAATTTATTAATCATGGGGAGTGGCTAATTGCTAATTGGTAATCGATAATCGCTAATCAGTAATAAATAAATCTTACTTCCTTCAACTACACTGCTGATTTGAGATTTTGGGCTGCTTGGTTTAGTTGAACAATGCCGAGTTTGACTTGAGAAATACTGGCGGCAGTTTCTTGAGTGGCGAGGTGAAGAGAGTTGACGGATTCAACTACATCCTGAATGGCGATTGCCTGGTTTTTCGATGTGACGGAAATTTGTTTGCTGTTTGCAGCAATGCGATCGATCGCCCTGGCAACCCCAGCAAATGCGTCTGCGGTTTTTCGGGCAATTTTTACTCCATTTTCTACAGTTTTTGTGCCGTCATCCGTCACTGTTGCTGTCAAAGTAATAGCTTTCTGGATTTCTGCAACTAAAGCATTGATGTTGCTAGCAGATTCCTTGCTGCGATCGGCTAATTTGCGAATCTCGCTAGCAACAACAGCAAATCCTTTACCGCTTTCACCGGCTCTAACTGCTTCGACAGCAGCGTTAAGGGCGAGCATATTTGTTTGGTTGGCTAAATCGCTGACTAAACTGGATATATTGCCAATGCGATCGGTTTGCTCGCTTAAATGCAAAATTTGTTTTTGAATTGCTCCGACATTTTCTGTCAAAGTTGCCATTTCTTTCAAGGTATTATCTACTGCTTGACTGCCTCCTGCTGCAAGTTTAAGAGCTTGGACTGCCCCAAAAGCGGCAGCTTCGGCTTCGGAGGCACAAGCTTTGCTTGATTCGCTCAATTCGTTCATTGTAGTCGCAGTGCGATCGACAGCAGATAGTTGTTGGCTGGCGATGCGCTTCTGCTGTTCGATGGTGACAGCAATTTGGGACGAAGAAGAGGCGATCGCCCGTACAATGTGATTAACCGAGCGAGTAGTTCGACTCGCTAAAAAAATTGCGATCGCGCTAACAAGAGCAGCAGTGAACCCAACTCCTGACATCAAAGTATACAGTAACTCTTGTTGGGGAGCAAATACATTTTTTGTATCGTTAGCAATAATCACGCTCCAGCCCAATCTCGGCATATTTTCTAATGCTTCAATAGGAGCGTAAGTAAGCAATTGCTTAGCTCCATCAATGCGATCGATATCTATGGCGCTGTCAATTTCTTTGTTAGCTTGCATTTTGGCAAAAACACTAAAATCTGAGGCTGCATCTCTGCTGATTTGCTCAGTTTCTGTTGCCGCAAAAAACTTGCCATTGCCATCAATTAAATGGAATTCCTCTTTTTTTAATCCTTCAGAACTTCTGGTTAGCTTGTTTTGTGTTTCCTTAAAAGTCTGCTCTAAATAAGTTAGGCTCTCCAGAACTTATGGTGATAATTTTATCTAATGCAAGAAACAAGCTAATACGCGATTTCTAAAATTATCAAAATTAGAAAAGCCATACCCTTGTC
>NZ_JAEQCT010000131.1:0-34387 GCF_020738205.1 Microcoleus sp. PH2017_24_DOB_U_A | reverse complement strand
TTCTTTTAAATCAATCAAAGCGTTTTGGTAAACACGAGAAGACAACTGATTCATCCAAGCACATTCAGGTTGTTTCTTGACGTAGTTAGTGAGAACTTTCTTGATTTCGTTGATGACCTTTGAGTCGGAAAACTCACCTCCACCGTACATTTGAACTCTCAGGCTCAAACCCATGTTAAATACCACGCGCCGAAAGCCTGCGTGTTTTGCCATCAAGGTCGCTTCAGTATTATTCAATTTGAGCGCTCGCTTGACGGCAAACATGGAACTGACTCTCAGCAATCAACTGTAGATAAGTTTAGCTTTCCTATTTGCCACTTAAGTCTTGCTCTTAACCTATCGCCGAGAGCTCGTTGACAATTTTGACTTTTCCCTTGAGCACCGAGCGCAGCAGGCGGTTGATCGAATGTCTGTCTTGCTCGTCGAGAGAGTCATCCAATACAGCGGCCATCAAACCGTAGCGATCGGCTACAGTCAAACTGCCCGTATCGGTAACAGAGTGACGCTGGCATGCCAGAGAGCGTGATGTTTTGAGCCTAACTGTGTGATAACCACGGAGCTTATTTTGTGACGAGCGACGTTTGAAGTCTGCGATCGCCGTCACAATATTATGTCAGAGCTACCCATTGCCTCCACTCCCCTCCAAAATCTAAAGATTTATAAAGCTTTTTGGGATCTGTGGGTGTCTTTACCCATTTCCAATGTATAAAACGCATTGCGGTGATGCAAAAAGCTCATAAAACTCAAGATTTTGTAAAAATAGCTACGAATATTTACTGTTGCGCGCTTTACATTAGTTCATAACAAAGGTGCATCGGAATACAGCGATCGAGCCATCGGTAACAACTATAACCATATATAGTTTGGCTGAATTCGAGACAGCGCCTGGCAAAGCTCAAGTATACAAAAGACCAACCATGCTTAAACGAAATTAGATCCAGTAACTAAATATACAGTTTTAAATCCACAGGCTCATTAAGGTTAGCAGGAAACACATTTTATGCTCCAAGTCAATATCTCAGGGAATAAACCAGCAGCGAGGGTAAATCGATGACCCAAACAGTAGAACCCCAAGCGAGCCTAAACAAATTTGAAAAACTCAAAGCCGAAAAAGATGGCTTAGCGGTTAAAGCTGAGCTAGATCACTTTGCCCAAATCGGCTGGGAAGCAATGGATGCAACAGACCGCGAGCACCGCCTCAAATGGCTCGGCATCTTCTTTCGGCCAGTAACTCCGGGCAAATTCATGATGCGCCTGCGCTTGCCCAACGGCGTCATTACCAGCAATCAAACTAGAACGTTAGGAGACATATTGCAACGCTACGGCTCCGACGGCAGCGCTGACATTACCACCAGACAAAACCTGCAACTGCGCGGAATTCGGATCGAAGATGTGCCCGATATATTCCGCCGCCTCAAGGAAGCGGGGATGACCAGCGTTCAGTCTGGCATGGACAATGTACGTAACATCACGGGTTCCCCAGTCGCGGGTTTGGATGCCGACGAACTGATAGATACGTGGGAATTGGCGAACCAAGTCCAAGACATGATTACCAACAGCGGCGAAGGCAACCCAGAGTTTTCCAATCTGCCGAGAAAGTTTAATATTGCGATCGCAGGTTGCCGCGATAACTCAGTCCACGCCGAAATCAACGACATCGCCTTCGTACCCGCTTACTCTGACGGCAACATCGGCTTTAACGTTTTAGTCGGCGGCTTCTTCTCCGCCAAACGCTGCGAAGCTGCAATTCCTCTCAACGTCTGGGCAAGTCCCAGCGACGTTGTAGATTTGTGCAGAGCGATATTAACGGTATATCGCGATCGAGGCCCGAGAGCAAACCGCCAAAAATCTCGCTTGATGTGGCTGATTGACGAACTCGGCATCGAACAATTCCGCGCAGCCGTCGAAAAAGAAGTAGGCCGCACTTTGTCCCCCGCCTCCCCCAAAGATGAAATCATCTGGGACAAACGCGACCACATCGGCATCTACGCGCAAAAACAATCAGGGCTCAACTATGTAGGGTTGCACGTTCCCGTCGGACGGCTGCGAGCAGCGGATTTGTACGATTTGGCCAGAATCGCTGAGGTTTACGGCAGCGGCGAACTCAGGCTCACCGTCGAAGAAAACGTGATTGTTCCCAATGTTCCGGACTCGCGGCTCGAATCCCTCGTAAAAGAACCGTTATTGCAACGTTTCTCGATCGACCCCGCACCCCTGATGCGAGCCTTAGTTTCCTGCACCGGGTCGAAGTTTTGCAACTTCGCCCTCATCGAAACCAAAGCCCGATCCGTGGCAATGATTCGGGAACTGGAAGCCGAACTCTCTGTTCCCAAACCGGTCAGAATTCACTGGACTGGTTGCCCCAATTCCTGCGCTCAACCCCAGGTAGCCGACATCGGCTTGATGGGTACAAAAGTTCGGAAGAACGGCAAAACCCTCGAAGGTGTAGACATCTACATGGGAGGAACAGTTGGCAAAGATGCTCATTTGGGTACTTGCGTCCAAAAAAGCATTCCTTGCGAAGACCTGAAACCGGTGCTGCATCAACTGTTAATTGATAAGTTTGGGGCCGTGCCCAATCCAGCTTTCGGGGATGTCGCTTCCCTGAACCGGCAACTGCAACTGACGGTTGAGAGAGACGAAACAGTTCTGATGGCGAAACCTCAGACATCTACTGTCATTTTCGCTCGATCGGGCAAAACAGTTGCTTGCAGCGAAGATGAGTTCATTCTCGACGTTGCCGAAAGGGCTGGGCTTGAACTGGACAGCAGTTGTCGATCGGGAACCTGCGGCACTTGCAAGCAGCAACTCCTAGAAGGTAAAACCGTCTACGACAGCCAGCCTGACGCAGCCTCCGACTTAGAACCAGGGTTCATCTTAGCTTGCAGCGCGCGGGCGATCGGCAAAGTGTCGATCGACGCCTAATATCATAATGTGAGATTCGAGAGACCCAAAGAATTATCTCATTGCGAACAGAATTATGTCATTGCGAATGATATTGTCTCAGTGCGATCGAAATTATGTCATTGCGAAGGTCGTAAACCAATCTCACATCAGGCATCTCACATTTCGAGTATCTCAAAGTACACCAACAATTCAAGACAAATGAGCAACCTCTCCAGAAGAAAATTCATCATCACCGCCGGAGCAACAGCAGCAGGCACCCTCCTCGCCCACGGTTGCAGTTCCGGTTCCAGCACTACCAGCGCCTCACCGGGCGCTGCCTCACCGGGCGCTGCCTCACCGGGCGCTGCCTCACCCAGCGCCGCCCCAGCAGTCAACGTCAACCCCGCCGACGCCCCCGAAGTTACTACAGCCAAACTCGGATTCATCGCCCTCACCGACTCCGCACCCATAATCATCGCCCAAGAAAAAGGGTTATTTGCCAAGTACGGCATGAAAGACGTACAAATCCTCAAACAAGCATCTTGGCCAGTTACTCGCGACAACCTAGAACTCGGTTCTGAAAAAGGCGGCATTGACGGAGCCCACATCCTCTCCCCCATGCCTTACCAGATGACCTTAGGCACAATTACCAAAGGCAATCAACCAGTGCCGATGAACATTGTTGCCCGGTTAAATACCAACGGTCAAGCCATCTCCGTAAGCAAAAAATACCTAGATTTAAAAGTAGGTACAGACAGCAAACCACTCAAAGCAGCCCTCGCCAATCAAAAAATTGCTGTTACCTTTCCCGGCGGCACCCACGATTTGTGGATGCGCTATTGGTTAGCAGCCGGTGGCATCGATCCGAATACAGATGTTTCTGTTATTCCAGTACCGCCACCTCAAATGGTAGCTAACATGAAATCCGGCAGCATGGAAGCATTTTGCGTCGGCGAACCTTGGAATGCCCAGCTAGTTACTCAAAAAGTTGGATACACCGCCTTAGTAACGGGAGAACTCTGGAAAGATCACCCAGAAAAAGCCTTAACTTTAAGAGCAGATTGGGTTGAGAAAAACCCTAAAGCTACTAAAGCAATTACAATGGCCGTACTGGAAGCTCAGCAGTGGTGCGATAAGCCAGAAAATAAAGATGAGATGTGCCAAATCATCTCTCAAGATAAGTGGTTGAAAGTACCACTTGCAGATATTGCAGGTCGCATGAAAGGACAAATTGACTATGGTACTGGCCGCGTTGAAGCAGCTAGTTTAGTAGCAATGAAATTCTGGGCTGACAATGCTTCCTATCCCTACAAGAGTCACGATGCTTGGTTCATCGCAGAAAATATTCGCTGGGGTTATATGCCGGCAACTACCGACATCAAAGCCACGGTTGATAAAGTTAACCGCGAGGATATTTGGAAAGCAGCAGCGACAGCACTTGGCGTTCCCGCTGCCCAAATTCCGGCTACCACTTCTCGCGGTGTCGAAACATTTTTTGACGGCGTGAAGTTTGATCCGGAAAAACCAGAAGAATATCTGAAGAGTCTGGCTATCAAGAAAGCCTAATTAGTGAACAGTTGACAGTTGACAGTTGACAGTTGACAGTTGACAGTTGACAAATCATAAAATTTAGTGGCGTTGAGTTTCGCAACTCAACCCACCACAGCCGATAGGGTTCTCAATTCAAAGTATCTACAAATAATCGATTATTCACTACTGTACTGCAAACAGACAAATGGCAACCAATCTCTCTGTTTCTAAGAGCAAAAATCCAGCAAATTTCGTGCTGGATATGGTTCAAAAAAACCGCAAAAAAATCATCCGCCCGCTAGTTGCGATTACAGTTCTGCTGGTAGTTTGGCAAATCCTCTGCCACGACCCCACATCCACCTTGCCCGGCCCGATTAAAGCCGTCCAAGAAAGCTGGAATTTGATTATCAATCCGTTCTTCGATAACGGTGGTACTGACAAAGGTTTATTCTGGCAACTGGCTGCTAGCTTGCAGCGGGTGGCGATCGGCTTTACTCTAGCAGCAATTCTAGGCATTGGTTTAGGAATATTAATCGGTACAAACTCTTTAATGTTCGATGCTTTAGACCCGCTATTTCAAGTATTTAGAACAATCCCGCCCCTGGCTTGGCTACCGATCGCCCTGGCAGTATTTCAACAGTTCAATCCCTTTGAAGGCTTGGGGATGAAAGCTAACGAAGTTTCTGCACTTTTCGTAATCTTGATTACAGCAATCTGGCCGATTCTGATTAATACCACAGTAGGCGTTCAACAAATACCTCAAGATTACAGAAACGTCGCCCGAGTCTTGCGCCTCCCCAACCAAAAATACTTCTGGAAAATCTTGCTACCGTCTTCGGTTCCTTACATCTTCACAGGGTTGAGAATTGGTATCGGTTTGTCTTGGCTGGCGATCGTAGCTGCGGAAATGTTAGTCGGCGGTGTCGGCATCGGCTTCTTCATCTGGGACGCTTATAACAGTTCTCGACTCAGCGCCGTGATTCTGGCAGTGCTTTATGTAGGAATCGTCGGTTTGATTTTAGACAGACTCGTTGGTTTCGTCGCTTCCAAAGTTGTTCCTGAAGACAATAAATAAGATTGGGGAATGGGGAATGGGGAATGGGGAATGGGGAATGGGGAATGGGGAATGGGTGATTAGTAGTTGGTGATTAGTTATTAGGAAGCGGGAATAATTATATATGCCCAATGCCCAATGACCTGTTTGGCCAATGACCTGTTTGGCCTTCTTCCCAATTCCCAATTCCCCATTGCCAAATTAATAATTAGCATCTACTAAAGTACAAACTAACAGAAAATAATCATGTCAATCCTTATTGAAGTAGACCACGTAGACCGCGTATTTAACTTGCCAAATGGCGAGCAATACATCGCTCTCAAAAATATCGAACTTAAAATTAAAAAGGGAGAATTTATCACCTTAATCGGACACTCCGGTTGTGGCAAATCTACACTGTTAAATATCATCGCCGGACTGGACACAGCAAGTCAGGGCGGGATTACTTTAGAAGGGCGCGAAGTCCGCGAACCAGGCCCGGATAGAATGGTGGTATTTCAAAATTACTCGCTACTACCTTGGCTGACGGTGCGCGAAAATATTGCTCTAGCAGTAGATGAAATTTACAGCGGTAACTCTAAAGAAGATCGCGAGTTGGTAATCGAATACCACATTAAATTGGTGGGACTCGGACAGGCTGCCAACAAGCGCCCCAGCGAAATTTCTGGGGGGATGAAACAAAGAGTTGCGATCGCCCGCGCCCTCGCTATCCGCCCAAAATTGCTCCTGCTAGACGAACCCTTCGGTGCTCTCGATGCTTTAACTCGCGGTGGTTTGCAAGACCAATTGATGAACATTTGCGAAGAAAGTAAAGTCACCAGCGTGATGGTAACTCACGACGTGGATGAAGCTTTGTTGCTGAGCGATCGCATTGTAATGCTCACCAACGGCCCGGAAGCGCAAATCGGACAAATTCTGGAAGTGGACATTCCTCGGCCCCGCAAGCGCATGGAAGTGGTCAACCATCCGAGTTACTACGCGCTGCGAAACGAAATGGTTTACTTCCTCAACCAGCAAAAGCGGGTGAAACAGCGCCGGGCCAAACAACAAGCCCCATCCGTGGCGATCGCCCGCAACGGCCTGGAAAAAGTCAACCTCGACATCGGCTTTATTCCCCTCACCGACTGCGCGCCCTTAGTCGTAGCCAAAGAGAAAGGATTCTTCAAAGCCCACGGCTTAGAAGAAGTCACTCTCGTGCGCGAACCTAGTTGGAAAGAAATTGCCAAAGGTATCGCGCAAGGACGGCTGGACGCGGCGCAAATGGTTGCAGGAATGCCGATCGCCATGCTGTTGGGATTGGACGGCGAAGCCCCGGTTCCCATCAACAGCGCCTTAACCCTGTCCCGCAACGGTAACTCGATTATTTTCGGGAAACACCTTTACGACCAAGGTATTCGGACATTAAAGGATTTCAAAGCTGCGATCGCCAAGACCCCCGACAAGGTACAAACCTTGGGCATGGTACACTCCGCTTCCATGCACAATCTGCTGTTCCGCTACTGGCTGGCTGCCGGTGGGATTGACCCCGATCGCGATGTAGCCTTGACCATGCTTCCTCCCCCGCAGATGGTATCGAATTTAAAAGCAGGCAACATCCAGGGCTACTGCGCCGGCGATCCCTGGAACTCCAAAGCAGTCAACGACGGTACCGGTTTTGCCATCGCCCGTTCCCTGGATATTCTGCCCGGACACATCGAAAAAGTTCTCGGCGTTAGCGAAGATTGGGCTCAGAAATATCCTAAAACCCACGTCGCCCTCGTCAAAGCGCTTTTGGAAGCCTGCGAATACTGCGACGACCGCCGCAACCGCGAAGAAATCCTAGAATTGATTTGCCAAGAACAATACATCGGTGCGGATCCAAAAGACATCCGTCCGGGGTTCATCGACCCGTACAACTCCGGTACGGAGGCACAACCCGAAATGCTCTACAATTTCAACCAGTTCTATGTTGACAAAACCAATTGTCCAGACCGCCTAGAAATGGTGTGGGTGATGTCGCAGATGGCCCGCTGGGGACTGATTCCGTTCCCGAAAAACTGGGTGGAAGTGGTCGATCGAGTTTTGCGGCCCGATGTGTTCGGTCAAGCAGTGCGCGAGTTGGGTTTGCCGGATATCGCTAGAGCTCGCCGGACGATCGAACTATTTGACGGCACTGTCTTTAATCTAGACGACCCGATCGACTACCTTGAAAACGTCAAAATCAAGCGCGACCTTCGCATTGAAGAAATCTTAATTGAACAAATAGGCAGTCAGTGTTCCATCAGACAGCCAGCATAATCACCAAATAGGAAGAGGGAGTGAAGAGTAAGGAATCAGGAAACAAGACTCCACATTTCCCGCTTCCTAATTACCTCTCTTACTAACCCTTAATCCTAAATTCTCATGTCTAATTCCGCAAACCCCCAACCAAATCCTGAAAATATGCAAACTATCAAAGCGCCCCCGGCAACGAAGATTCAGAGTAAGAAATCAGGCTTTTTGACTATTAAAGATGTATCAAAAGTCTACCCAAACCTGAAAGAACCAGAAAAACCTTTCGTGATTCTCGACGGTGTGAACCTGACGATTAATGAAGGCGAATTTATTTGTTTGATCGGTCACTCTGGCTGCGGCAAATCAACTTTGCTGAACATGATTGCGGGATTTAACGGGCCGACAAGCGGAGAAGTTGCTCTCGAAGGTGCGCGGATTACTGAACCGGGCCCCGATCGCATGGTGGTGTTTCAAAACTACTCGCTGCTACCGTGGCTGACTGCTACAGAAAACATCCACCTCGGTGTTGAAACTGTTTACGGGGATAAGTCCGCAGAGGAACACGACAAGATCGTCAAAGATAACCTGGAATTAGTGGGGCTGACAGAAGCTTGCAACAAAAGACCGGGCCAGTTGTCGGGCGGTATGAAACAGCGGGTGGCGATCGCCCGAGCCCTGGCAACTCGTCCCAAACTGCTGATTTTGGACGAACCCTTCGGAGCACTAGATCCGATTACCAGGGAAGAATTGCAGGAAGAATTGCTGAAAATCTGGCACGAGTACAAAATTACGATCGTCATGATTACTCACGATATTGATGAAGCTTTGTTTTTAGCCGATCGCATCGTGATGATGACCAACGGCCCTGCTGCATCAATCGGCGAAGATATGCACATTCCCTTCAGCCGTCCCCGCAACCGCACGCGGATGATGGAAGACCCGAAATACTACGAACTCCGCAACTTTGCTTTAGAATTCCTGTTCTCTCGCTACGCCCACCACGAAGAGGACACAACGGACTCAGAAATGGCACCCGTCGTCCTGCCATTACCCGCTAGCAAAAAGCCTGGGGCTACTGCTGACAAGCCCATGCCACCGGTATCCTTTGTGCCTCACGCTGCACAACCCCTAGAAGCCTCGCCAATTAAAGGTGCCGTCCTGGCAATCTCGTGGTTGGTAACAATGGCAACTTTAGCTGCTGTCAATACATCTGCTGTTTCCAGCCAACTCAAGCAAGCCAAGCTAGCAGAAACTGCGCCACCTGCACCTGCGGCCGTTGTGAGTTCTCCCCCGAGCCCTGCACCGATCGCAGCCAGCCCTGCACCGATTGCAGCCAGTCCTGCACCGATCGCAGCCAGCCCTGCACCGATCGCAGCCAGCCCTGCACCGATTGCAGCCAGTCCTGCACCGAGTGCTGCTGCAAGTCCTGCATCCATTGCCAGTCCTGCACCGAGTGCTGCTGCAAGTCCTGCATCCATTGCCAGTCCTGCAACCTCACCCACCAAGGCAGCAAGCAGTGCAGGTTCAGGAATTTCGGACAAAGCTGAACTTGATGCGATCGGAAATCAGTTGTATGCACGAATTGACGAAAATTGGAAAACAACTCCGACATTTACCCAAAGTTTGACCTATCGAGTCAAAGTGAAACAAAACGGAGATATCGTACAGTTCGAGCCCACAAATAAAGCAGCTAAAGATTTCCTCAAAGAAACTCCTCTGCCGACTTTGCAAACTCCTGCCGGTGCCGCAGCAGGCGCTCAAAAAACTGCTGATTTCCAAGTAACGTTTAGCCCCACCAGCGGTGGCGGCGGCTTATTAGAAGTTAAAACCGCGAAATAGGTGACTTATACCATTTTTGCATTGGATAGTTGAAGATTTTCGATTGAGAAGCCGATCGCCTCGGCTCGATCGACTACTATAAAATAGGTTTGTAGTGAGGACTTTAGTCCTTCTTTCGGCGGACTAAAGTCCTCACTACAAACCTATCCGAGTGCGATCGCGAGTTTAACTAAAGATAGCGGTTAATTTGAAATCAGGGTATTTTCCGCTTATGTAAAGCATTTCCGGGGTAATTTAGTAATTATTGATACATTATTTGTAGGAGTCCTCAGTTCCAACTATAATGACGAATTACGAATTATCCATGAGCTTTCAAAAATTAGCATCTAAAATCACCAGATGGAAACTATAAAAACTCTTTGTCCTTACTGCGGTGTAGGTTGCGGTCTAGAAGTTGTTCCCGACAAAAAACAAACTTGGAAAGTGCGGGGCGATCGCAATCACCCATCGACTCAGGGCATGGTTTGTATCAAGGGAGCAACGGTAACAGAGTCCATTCGCAGCGATCGGCTACTTTATCCGATGATGCGAGAGACTCTCGACCAGCCGTTCCGTCGCGCTAGCTGGGACGAAGCTCTCAATGCCATTGTTGACCGCATCCAGGCAATTCGCAGTACCAGTGGGCCAGATGCTTTGTGCGTTTACGGTTCAGGTCAATTCGCTACAGAAGATTATTATGTTGCCCAGAAACTCATGAAAGGTTGTCTGGGCACTAATAATTTTGATGCGAATTCTCGTTTGTGTATGTCTTCAGCGGTTTCGGGATACGTTCAAAGTTTTGGTTCGGACGGGCCGCCTTGCTGTTACGACGATTTAGAATTAACAGATTGCGCTTTTATTATCGGCAGCAATACAGCGGAATGCCATCCAATTGTATTCAATCGATTAGTAAAGTACCACAAAAAACATCCCGATGTCAAGATAGTTGTGGTAGATCCGAGGCGGACTCCGACTGCTGAAGTCGCAGATTTGCACTTGGCAATTAAACCAGGGACGGACATAGATTTACTCAATGGAATGGCATATTTGCTGTTGCGGAGGCAAGCAATAGATCCTGAGTTTATTCAAGAATGCACGGCAAATTTTTCAGCTTTTGCTGAAGTTGTCAGCAGCTATACGCCGGAGTTTGTAGCCTCGCGCTGCGGCATTACTGTCAGCGAGTTAGAAACTGCTGCCAACTATTGGGAACAGTCACAACGGGTTTTGTCTCTGTGGTCGATGGGAATTAACCAGTCCTCCGAAGGTACGGCAAAGGTGCGATCGCTAATTAATTTGCACTTGATGACTGGTCAAATCGGCAAACCGGGATCTGGCCCGTTTTCCCTCACAGGCCAGCCAAACGCGATGGGAGGCCGGGAAGCTGGAGGACTTTCTCACTTACTTCCAGGCTACCGCTTTGTCAAAAATGACGAACACAGAACCCAAGTCGAGGAGTTTTGGGGAATCGCACCGGGAAGCATTTCGCCGAATCCAGGCCGCAATGCTTGGGATATGATTACCGGTTTGGAAACTGGCGATGTTGAGTTGTTGTGGATTGCCGCCACCAATCCGGTGGTGAGTATGCCGGATTTGGAACGGACAAAAGCTGCTTTGTTGCGATCGCCCTTGACGATTTATCAAGAAGCATACTATCCCACCGAAACCTCAGCCTACGCTCACATCCTGCTGCCGGCAACCCAGTGGAGCGAAAAAACCGGAGTGATGACGAATTCCGAACGCCGCGTGACGCTTTGTCCCGGTTTCGATGAACCATCCGGCGAAGCGCGCGACGACTGGAAGATTTTTGCAGAAGTCGGCCGCCGGTTGGGTTTTGCCGAACACTTTGCTTTCGACAGCAGCGCCGATATATACAAAGAATACGTGCAGTTGACACGCGATCGTCCCTGCGACGTAACAGGCCTCAGCCATGAATATTTGCGCCTTCAAGGCCCCCAACAGTGGCCATGTCCCGAAAATCAGCCTGTGCATCCAGCGACTGAAGCTAAACGGCTGTATACTGACAGGCGTTTTCACACTCCTGACGGGCGGGCGAGATTTTCGGCCTATCACTCCCGGGGACTAGCAGAACCACCAGATCCCGACTATCCGTTTGTGTTAACCACAGGAAGAGTTTACGGACATTGGCACACGATGACTCGGACTGGGAGAACAGAGAAAATCAATAAATTGCACCCAGATCCGTTTTTGGAAATTCACCCGCGCGATGCTGCTAAATTGCAGATTAAGGAGGGTGATTTGCTAGAAGTTCGATCGCGCCGCGGTAAGGCTCAGTTTCCAGCAAAAGTCACCAAGGCGATCGCCCCTGGTACGCTATTTGTACCGATGCACTGGGGTTCTCTGTGGGCAGAAAGTGCTGAAGCCAATGCCATGACTCATGCTACAAGTTGTCCAGATTCCAAACAGCCCGAGTTAAAAGCTTGTGCGGTGCAGTTAGTGCTGATTGGGGCAGAAGTGGCCGCAGAAGTTGGGGAGTTTAATTGGGCAAAATCCACCGTCACGGTCAATTCTTGAGTTGCCGTCCAACTTTACCTTGGTTTCTTGCCACAGACTCAAATAAAATTCTAGTTTTTTTGTCAATAAACCCAGTTTCTTAGCTATGGCTGAGGCACAATAGCAGGGTACTCTACAGCAATCAAGACCTTTGTCAGTCGATTTTCTATTTTTCGATTTTCCATTTTTTGATTTACTCCACAGATGCAATCTGGGAGTTGGAACTTTGGCGTTGGCCGTTCGCTTGTCGAAGGGTCTCAAATTTTGGGATCTCCACGACTTAAGTCCGGGGCTTGTACCTGTTTTTGGGCAAGGTTATCGAGTAATTTTGAGTTATTACCAGAAAGAATTGGTTGAAAGCCCGCCCGTCTTTGAGGGAGAAATTAAAATCAGACTATTCATTACTCCAATCCTCGGACTTCCAGGTAGAGGTCGCTCTCAAACAGTCAACAGTCAACAGTCAACAGTCAACTGTTGAAGCACCCGACAAGCTGCGTTCTCCCGCAGAGTTCGCGAATCAAGAAAATTAAATTTATTTTTTCTAGTTTTTCCTGCTTTATTCGGGGTTTTTCCTGATTCCTTGTTCCTGATTCCTGATTCCTGATTCTTTATTCCTTATTTTTAGTCGATCGAGCGGATCGGAAAAATTGCAGTTTGCACCTATAGGTGCTATGCTATTTTTATAAGGCTTTATTTTCGGCAGTACAGTTCGTTCGATCGGCGTTCCTCCGGATTTAAATCTCTACAACCTCGATTCTGGAGAATGTTCAATGTCAATCTATGTCGGCAATTTATCCTACGAAGTAACGCAGGAGCACCTCAACCAAACTTTTGGAGAGTACGGCACAGTAAAGCGCGTTCAATTGCCTGCTGACCGCGAAACAGGTCGGATGCGGGGCTTCGCTTTCGTAGAAATGTCTACTGAAGCAGAAGAAGCCGCAGCCATTGAGGCTCTTGACGGTGCTGAGTGGATGGGTCGCGACCTCAAAGTCAACAAGGCAAAACCCCGCGAAGAGCGCGGTTCTTCCAACAGCGGCAACTGGGGCAACAACGACCGCTCTTCTCGCCGCTACTAAACCACCCAAGCTAAAAATTTAGCTTGGTCGTGTGTTCGACAGGGCGAAAATGCAGTCAACAATCCTTATCTGTTGAGAATAAGTAGTTGATTGTGCGATCGTACCGTGTCTGAAAGTCCTCAAACTCTTGATAAGCTAGAGTTTGAGGTTTTTTTATTTGCAAAATTTCTGAATCGGGAAATGGACTGTGTGCGATCGATTTCGGAGCTGACCCGAAAGCCTGTAAAATATAACGGGCAGAAAAAATAACCTTCCTCAGACTCCGGTTTTCCGAGGGAAACAAGCAATCACAGAGTTTCGGGATTGCCAAGTGTACCGAAGAATGACAGAATGATCGACGATCGCTAAATCATCGGTATGCTGAAAAAACTATTTAGGCAAATTTCTAAGTTTGGCAGTGATGAACAATTTCTGCATTTTACAGAAAATGTAGAAGTCATAATATCCAAAATTTTATCGCTGGCGATGATTTTGGTAATTATAATCAGCGTTTGCGATTTGCTGATTTATTTAGCAAAAGAATTGTTTAACGACCACGAGAGTTTTTTATTAAAAGATACGTTGTTTGTCATATTCGGGTTGTTTTTAAATGTTTTAATTGCCCTGGAAATCTTGGAAAATATTACAGCTTATCTGAAAAAGCACGTAATTCAAGTAGAGCTAGTTATTGTAACTTCTTTGATAGCAGTATCTCGAAAAATAATCATTCTTGACCTAGAAAAAAAAACAGCAGCCGACTTGATTGGTTTAGCAGCAGCCATTTTTGCGCTTTCCATCAGTTACCTGATAGTGCGGTTTGCCAATAAAGCAAATGATTAATATTGGTCATTAGTCATCAGTCATTAGTAATTCGGAATTGGGAATTGTCATCAATAACTAATACCCAATCCGGCTTTGCTTGAAAAATCCTTTCCTTTCTTGTCTAGAAAAATGGGCGGTTGAAACCGCCGTCTTGCCTAGATGTCTTCCAATAAACCAGCAGGAGGCACAATTTCAATTCTGCCTTTCTCCAAGTCAACAATTGGCACAATCTCTTGCACAAAAGGAATCAAAACTTTCGTTGATTTAGGTTCTTTAACCCGGATTTTCCGTGGTTTGCGGGTATTTCTGGGGTCAGCATTTGCTGTGGGAGTTTCCGGGCGTTTTGGCTTAGCTACTCCTGGGGGGACAACTTCCGGCGCTGTGAGATTAGTTTCTACCTCTAAAAGGTCGTTACCTGCGGGGATAATATCGCTTACCTTACCTAGGATTTCCCCGGTTAACTGGTTAAAAACTTCCATACCAAGCAAATCTTGGACGTAAAACTCACCAGCTTCGAGGTAAGGTCGATCGCCCTTTTCGATTAACAACTTACAGCCCCGCAGCGCTTCAGCGCCATCGCGGTCTTCTACACCCTCCACCTCTACAGCATACAACCCTTTGCCTGGAATGTAGCGACCGCCCAAAAACTCGATCGGTTCCGGTTCACTTTTCTTAGGGCGCAAAAGCCACCGCCTCCCCGGTTCAATAAACCTTTCCGGGAAATCCGAATCGGGATAGACTCGCACTTCCCCGTATAAACCTTGAGCTGCTACAATTGTACCGATTTCTATCCACTCAGACATAAATTCTATTACTCAAATTGCTAATCATTAGTCATTAGTCATTAGTCATTAGTGGTAATTGGTAATTGGTAATTGGTAATTGGTAATTGGTAATTGGTAATTGGTAATTGGTAATTGGTAATTGGTAATTGGTAATTGGTAATTGGTAATTGCTAATTGGTAATTGGTAATTGCTAATTGGTAATTGCTAATTGGGTAATTCTCCCCCTCTCCCTCTCTCCCCCTTCTGACGGGTGTAGGTTTTTTGGTAAAAGCCTTATCCCATAAGAGTTTGAGATTTTAAGATGCAAAAGCCCAAAACCTTTGCACTGTCTAAATTTGCTGGGTTTTGCCAGGGGAAAACCTACACCTGTCAGCTCTCCCTTTCTCCCCATCTCCCCCTCTCCCCCTCTCCCTTCTTCCCTCTTTACCGAAAAATTGGGTTTAAAGCCTCGTCCTTCTAGGACGACTTTTCGAGAGTGTTCTGATAAGTTCGCCAACAATATCGGACTTGGTTCGACTATTCTGTTTGGCGTATTCCTCAAGCATATCCATCTGGGCCTCTGATACTCTGATGTACAATTCTTTCTTTGCCATTTTGTGTACAGATGTGGTACACTAATTATAGTGGATAGGGTAATCAACCACTTAAAAAACCCAGTCGCCGAGAGGCACACTGAACAAGAGAAAATTGAATCTATGCGGTTCTACTGCATTTTTCTAGACTCCACCTCGCAGTAGGTAAAAGATTCAGAGGAGCTAGACGAACAGTTTTTTTGAGACATATCGTTTCAAATTAAAAAAGAACTTGGAGCAATCCAACTAGGGTAGGGCATACCCGAAGTCGCTTGGGGAGAGTCCCACCTCGCTTGCTAGACACTGCAAGGTATCTAGGTTAAGTGGTCTCGTTGAGCCAAGAATCCCCGCACCTTAAGGTCGGGGAGTGTCAAACCAACCCACTTCTCAGTGCGACAACGGCTGCTTGCACGCGATCGTCCACAGCCAACTTATTCATAATACCGCGAACATGAGTTTTAATAGTATTTGGACTCAAATAAAGTGCAGCCGCTATCTCCGGATTGCTGTTACCTTCCACCATTAACTTTAACACCTCTAATTCCCGCTGTGACAATTGGCCAAAAGTAGTTGTAGAGGCTGGTGTAGGCGGTTTGAGGTGATCGATGACAGTCCGAGCAATTTGAGGATCGAGGTAAGTAGCCCCCTCTGCTGCCGCTGCAATCGCTGCTAACAGCCTGTCTACGGAAGCACCTTTAATACAATAAGCATCAGCACCGCTTGAAAGGGCAGCAATAATTTCAGTTTCAGCGGTATGAGAAGTTAACATTACCACTCTAACTTCCGGCAGTTGTGCTTTAATTTGCTGCGTCGCTGCTATGCCGTCCAGTCGCGGCAAACCGATATCCATTACAATAATATCTGGTTTCAGCTTCAGTGCGGCGGCTACGCCTAAATATCCATCTTCTGCTTGTCCTACTATTTCTATTTCTGGGGAATCGGCTAAAACTTGCTCTAATCCCAGTTGCATCATCGGATCGTCTTCAACAATTAGAATTTTCATTGTTAATTGGGAATGGGGAATTGGGAATTGGGAATTGGGAATTGGGAATTGGGAATTGGGAAGGGGGAATTGGGAATTGGGAATTGGGAATTGGGAATTGGTAGGTTCTCAACAATAACAAATAACTAATAACTGCCAACTGCCAACTGACTACTGACTACTGACGGGAGCATCTCTGTTTTGCATTTATTATAGTAATGAGATGCTCCCCAACTGCCAACTGTCAACTGACAACTGTCAACTGTCAACTGTCAACTAACTTTTAAAACTTCTACAAATTCACCAGGCAAAATCCAGGTTTCCGATGCGGGCAAAACTGCTAAACCAGTCGTATTTGCGAGGTTAATTAAATTTGCTGAATTTTGTCTGCCGCTTGCAGGTTCAAATTCCCAGAATCCGGCAACTAAATGTAGTTTACCCCAAACATAAGTTTCGCGCTTGCCTGGTGATCGCAATTCAACATCACATCGAGCCCGCACAAACTCCGGGCCCCAAGCATCCGCGCCCAGCCCAGACATCTTTCGCAAAGCAGGCACAACAAACCGCCAACAGCATACTAAAGCCGAAACTGGATTTCCCGGCAAACCAAAATAGAGACAATCCGAACTCGCAATCGGCAAATCTGATTTTTCTTCATCTCGTTTAAATGCAGCGACAGTCAAAGGTTTACCGGGCTTAATCGCCACAGAACTAATGTGAACTTTGCCTTGCAACTCCGCCAATATTTGCTCGATATAATCGTAATCTCCTACCGAAACGCCACCCGTAGAAAGCACCACATCTGCTGTCGAAATAGCCTGAGCGATTGCCTCCTTTAGCGCATCTTTACTATCAGGAATAATCCCCAATCGAATCGGTTCAAATCCCATTTGAGTCAACAACACTGTCAAAGCATACTGATTTGAATCTACCAGTTTACCGTAAGTCAAAGTTTTGTCTGGCGATACCAATTCGTCACCCGTAGAAAAAATAGCCACCCGCAAACGCCGATAAACTGGAACTTGAATGCACTGTGCAGTTGCTAATACTGCCATTTCTGGGGCGTTGATAACTGTACCCGGAGTTAGTAAATTTGTTCCTGCTTGATAAAAAGTGCCTTTGTGCCTGACAAATGCTTGTGGCTTTTCAGGAGAAACTAAGATAAAAATGCGATCGCCCTCACGCCTCGTTTCTTCCTGCATTACCACCGTATCAGCACCATCTGGCATCATCGCGCCCGTAAAAATTCGGGCTGCTTGGCCCGATTGCACGGTAGTTTGAGGCTGATATCCGGCTGGAATCTCCTCGACTACTTCGAGTACCGCAGGTTTTTCGGCGCTGCAATTTTCCACATCAGCAAACCGCACCGCATAGCCATCCATTGCCGAATTGTCCCAATAAGGAAAATCGAGGGAACCGGTGACGGGTGCAGCCAAAATGCGCCCCGATGCTGCCAACAAGTCTACAATTTCTACATCCCGCTGACTGTCGAGGGATTGCGCCAAATTTAGAACGATAGATTCTGCTTCTTTTACGGACAGCATCAGTGTCACCCAGTTTAACAAGACTCTTCTTAGTTTAGCAAATCAGCAGCTATAGTGGAAATGTATTTTTTGATTCCTCTGCGGTAAACCGTTTTTTGTCGTCCTTAGCTTATGACTATTTTTCGCTCAGCTTTTCGACTCAATTGTTTATCTCTATTTGTGGTGGGATTTCTGGTTGTCCTGACTCAACTTTCAGGCTTGCAAGTCAGCGATTTATTCTTTCACCCTTTTTTCTCCCCCAATCCCAATGTGGCTTTATTAACTCGAACCTTTCAAATCTTATGTGCTGTGCCAGTTATTGTTTGTAGCTTTAGCTATGGATTGGCTAAAACTATGCAACTGCGCCCTACGGAAACTCGATTTATTCTGTTCTCTGCTTTGTTGACAGGCGCATTTCTGCTCAATGAAATTTACAGGATTCATCTATATATTAGCGCCTTGGGAATTCCTAAGTTAGGAGTTAGTTTGTTGTACGCTATATTTGTGTTCTCCTACGGATGGTTTTTTCGGCGAGAACTACAGTCTACTCCCTACAAAATATTGTTGGCTGGGTTGGGATTGTTGTTTTTTGCGATCGGCATGGACGCGCTGAAGTTAGAAGGCAAGATCTTAGCTAGTTTATTAGAAGGGGTTCCTAAGTTATTGAGCGAAATCAACATTGCATTTTATTATTGGTATGTCTGCAAATCTTTCCTGGAAAAAAGTTTTCATAACAAGATGAACGCGTCATTATAACTTTGTGATATAATGCCAACACAAGTATTTCGCAAAATCTTCCGGCTTCAAAAATAGCATTCTCCGGTTTGCGATTTACACAACCTGCATCGCTCGGCCTTTATCTGCGGTTACAATAGTCCAAGTGCAGCCTCTAAAATATCATGCTAGCAGTTACTATCAACTTTAATGCGATCGCCCAAATCAACGACGACCAATTTTATCAACTGTGTCGCCAAAACCCCGAGGTCAAATTTGAACGCAACGCCCAAGGAGAAATAACCGTTATGTCACCCACAGGAGGAGAAACTGGAAATTACAATTTTGAAATATCTATTGATTTTGGAATTTGGAACAGACGAACTAAACTAGGAGTTTGTTTCGATTCTTCAACTTGCTTCAAACTCCCCAGCGGTGCCAATCGTTCCCCCGATGTTTCTTGGATTAAACAAGAAAGATGGGATGCACTCACTCCCGAAGAAAAACAAAAATTTCCTCCGATTGCCCCAGATTTTGTTTTAGAGTTAATGTCGCCGACAGACAGTCTAAAAGATGCTCAAGACAAAATGCAAGAATACATGGAAAACCAAGTAAAATTAGGCTGGTTAATCAACCGTAAAACGCGCAGAGTTGAAATCTACCGCGAAGGACAAGAAAAAGAAATTATCGAATGTCCCGCAGAACTTTCTGGAGAACACATTTTGCCCGGTTTCGTGCTAAACTGGCAAGCAGTATGGATGTAAATAGACATTCTGTACTGATCGGCGTTGATTTGGGTTCATCTGCGGTTAAAAGAAAAGAAATATCATGGAAACCAATACAGAAACAACTACAACGACGTGCTTATTAAATCAAGAGGGCTGAAGCCCAACAACGTACCTAATCTTTGTGAGAACCGCTATAACTAGACATTCTCCATTTATCAGCGTTGATTTGCGTTCATCTGCGGTTAAAAGAAAAGAAATATCATGGAAACCAATACAGAAACAACTACAACGACGGGCTTAACAGCCGAACAACACAAACAAAAAATGCAGCGCCGACAAGAAGTTCAGGCGCAGCGAATTGCTAATGCTGCTGAAGATAAAGGTTTGATAATTGTGAATACGGGTAACGGTAAAGGCAAAACTACGGCTGCTTTAGGCATGGTTTTGCGATCGCTCGGTCACGGCTACCGCGTCGCCATAGTACAATTTATCAAAGGAGCTTGGGAACCGGCAGAGAAAGCTGTTTTTGAACTCTGGGAAAATCAGCTAGAATTTCATGCGATGGGTGAAGGCTTTACTTGGGATACGCAGGATCGCGATCGAGATATTGCTACAGCTCAAAAAGCCTGGGATAAAGCTGTAACCTTTATCTGCAATCCTGAGTTTAGGTTGGTCTTGCTAGATGAAGTCAATATAGCATTAAAGTTGGGTTATTTGCAAGTCGAACAAGTGCTCGCAGCCTTAGAACAAAAACCCAAAGACTCTCATGTAATTCTCACCGGCAGAGGCGCGCCACCCGAATTAATTGAACGCGCCGATTTGGTGACGGAAATGACTTTGGTTAAGCATCCATTTCGAGAACAAGGTATTAAGGCTCAAGCTGGTATTGAGTATTAGTTTTGATTGCTAAGCTGTCGCGCAAATAAACATTGCATATTCGGGACGGGCTAGAAGCCCATCCCACAAGACTTGGATTATTTATTGACATACAGTTTAAATGCCGCAACAGCTTAAATCTTCAATTTTTTCAAGAATTGCAAATCTTGCCACGCTTGAATGACATTGCCTTGCATTAAAGCGGCTAAACCGTTTAAAATTCTAATTTCCGGTAGGTTGGGGTTGAGGGCGAGTGCGGGTTTTAAGGCTGTTTCAGCGGCTTTTGGGTGCCAGCCGTAAATCTGGACGAAGGCGAGATAAGCGTAAGCATAGGGGTTTTGAGAGTCTAGTTGGGTGACTTTTTCTAAAGCCGCGATCGCACTTTCGACATTTTGCTGCAATACTCTAGAAAATGCCAAAGCATAGGCGAATTCTAGATTGTTCGGTTCCTGCTTCAGCCGATATGCTAACGCTTGTTCCGCTTGTGCGGTATAATCTTGAGTTGGATCGTACTGATTGATCCGTCCAATCTGCTCGAATACTGGTTCTAAACCGGGCAATCCTTTGGGTAAATTAACCGCCATCGCCCGCAATTGAGTTACCAAATCTAACTCGGGCGTATCTTCATTTGCTGGGACTTGCTCGGCGATTTTCAATTTTTTATCGTTTTCGTTATCCGTGCGAGTCTGGGAAGCAATAACCTCGGGCTGAGCGTCGATTTTAAGCGTTACCTGCGGCACATTGATTGGATAAGTTTCCCCGGTTTTGCGATTGAGATAAGTCGCTTGCAGATTGTAACTTCCCGGTGCAATATTAGCAGGAGTTAGCATCGCCGTGCGATCGACTACTCGAAACCCCACAGCAAATTTATCGGCTTCCAGCATTCCCGGATGCAAAGTTGCCTGGCCGATCGCGCGATCGTGTAAAATCCTCACAGTCTGTCCCGGTGCAACATCGCCCGACTGCTGATTTTGCCACGTTAACAAGACTAAACCAGACTGCAACTGCTGCCAAGGCCCAGACCAAGTATAAGTCACCGGCAACGCTATACCGGGAACCGGTTTTGCCAAAACAGTCACCTGCTCTAATTGTACTTGCGATCGCGCTTCAGGCAACGGCTGTATTTCCACCGCGTGCAACTGCTTGCGGTAAAGATTCAAATTAGTATTGTCAGGCAAAACCCAACTTTTTTGCAAGTTAAACTTACCACCAGTTTCAATCGCCGCCACCGCTGCATTTTGAGCTTTTTTAATCCGTTCCCGAATCGAACCTTGCGGGCCAGTTTTGGTAACAAACCAAGAAAGCGATCGCACATCTTGTGGCACTTCTTTTAAATTCGTTCCCACCTGTCGCCCGTAAACCTGAAAATTCGCCAAAGCACCGTAATAATTCAAATTGTGCTGGTTAATTTCCGGTGTGGAAGGCAACACGCCCAAAGTCGATTGCAAATAAGGTTCGGTATCAATAATTTCGGCAATTACTTCTTGGTGCGGCCACTGTTTACCTAAATAAGGATAGCTAGAATTGCCGGGACTGACAACTTGAACGGAGTTGTTTCCCAAACCACCGCCCAGCGGCCAGATATGGAACAGCATCGCTAGGATTCCTAAGCCAATTGTTCCCCAACGAATTTGCTTTCCCCAACGCTGCGGCCACAGGGTTAAACAGTAGGCTAAAAATATTGCTAATATTGGTAAATAAGGTATCACATATCGGTCATCTTTGTTGATATTTAGGGAATTAATTAAATAAGCTCCTATCCAAAATACCCCCAGCCACCGACAGGAGTCAAGGTACAAGATTGACTGACTATCGGCTCGATTTCGCCAATAATAGAGTATAAATCCGACTAAGGGAATCAGTAACAGAGGCCAGGAAACGTGTTCTGGTAAGTGCTGAATATAGTAAATCCAAGCACCGATCGTATTCAGGCCCGGATCTCCTTCGGCGATCGCAGAATCGAACGTTGCCCGTTTTCCCCCGGTCAAAATTAACAGCCAATTGGTTTTTGCCCACGGGCCAAACACGGCAGCAGACAGCAACAATGCACCAGCTAATTGAGCTAATCTTCCCCATGCTTTTTGTCGCACTGCACCAACTGCTAACCACAGAATCGGTGTAAACAAAAATAATACTGTAGTGTGTTTAACTAATATTGATAACCCTAGAGAAATTCCAAAGGCGATCGCCCAGAAGAAAGATAATCGATTCAGGTAAAATATTTTACGATTTTCCTGATTTTTTCTCTCCGTTATATATACGGCAAAATCCGCTGCCGCATTTTCTTGTTTCTTCCACATTGTCAGACAATAGAAACAAAAAGTAATCGCAGCAGTTAGGGGGAAATCTAGCAAAAATTGCAAGCGGAAGCGATAAAGTCCCGGTAACAAAACGCAAATAGCAGCAGCCCATAAACCAACTTGTCGATTAAATAATTTGGTGCCCAAATTGTAGACTGAGGCGAGCAGAATAGCACTAAATAATAAATGAACGAGGGTTGCCCGATCGCCCCCAGTACCAAAAATATGCAGAAACGGCACCGTTAAGATGTACACCAAGGGCGGAATCTTCGTCGAAAGCAGCCAGAAACTTGTCCACCAGTCGCCGGAAAACCATTGAGGATGCTGCAACGCCTGTAAGTAATTCAGCGTGCTAGTGAGGTATTCTGCTTGATCCCAGGCGGGTACAGATCGATCGCAGGCAAACCAGAGGCGATCGCTAATTGCCCCCAGCAGCCAAATTATGCCTAAGATCAGCATACTCTTGCCCCGGCTGTCCCGATGTTCCTGTGCCATTGCGATTTTTGGATTTTAGCTTGCAGTTTTTAGCTTACAGGTGGGCGGTTCCGGGCGCTCTAAAAATTATTTTGAAAAAGTGCTTGCTAAATTCCGTATGTGTCTGCTAAGGTAGTTAAGCGTAAAAAAACAAGCCGAGATAGCTCAGTTGGTAGAGCAGTGGACTGAAAATCCACGTGTCCGGAGTTCAAATCTCCGTCTTGGCATCGCAAAGCCCTCACAAAGTTGAGGGCTTTTTATTGGGGAAAATGCGGGCAATGCAGTCAATTATTTATTTCTCAGTCAGAAACTGCGCTAATTCGGGAATTTCACCAGCGCGCTGCCACTCGGCTTCACCGCGGCGTACTTTGGTGCGATCGGTAATTTGCTGCACATCTCGCAACTGTCGCTTAGTATAAGGCCCCTCGGCTTTACCGCTGCGGAATACGTACCACTGAGCCTGCTGTGACTTAGGCTTTTTAGTTGCTGACGCAGGTTTTCTGACAGGCTTCATCCGAGCATCGCCGAACTCGGCTACAAGCTGGTTGAGCTCGACTTCAATTGGATCGGCGGCGGGTAAATTACGATCGCGCGAGCTCTTTTTGGCCTCGGGCTTACCCCTAGCAATTTCTACTTCGCGACGCCAACCCCAAAAATGCCACTGCGCCACCCAAACTAGCGCCACGGCAGATCCTAACATCTCTTCTTCTGTTTCTGACCATGTTGACGGCTCTCCAAACAGCACAGAACCGATCGCACCAAAGACGATCGCACTCAAATTGAAATAAATTAGGTAGGTAGTATCATTCGCCGCTAAATGCCAACTGGTTGTATGCCGAACCAAAGATTGAGTAGCTGCTGTTTTGTTGTGTTTCCAAGCTGTGCGAGCTTGAACCCGACTGTAACCAGGAGAGTGGGCCGGCCACCACTTCGCGGCCCAATTAACTAAATGCGCCGACCAATACTGCAAAGCTGCATATCCGACTATGCCACTGAGAAATACAGAAATAACTAATAGAAAGGTCGTCAGTGGCAGCAGTTGTTTTGGCACCATTGGCGCCGTCACAAAAGTCAGCACAAAAAACGGCATACCGGTTAGTGTTGGTACTAACAGAAGTTGCAATATTTTAAGCAATTGTGCATAGAAAATCCAGAGGAATTTGACCAGAATTTTCAGCAGCCTTGCAAAGCGGAAGTGATACAAATAAGCCGATGCGATCGCAGTTCCGATAATTAAAGCAACAATTGAGCCCGAAGAGTCCCTCAGCGGCAGCATCAAAAAGGCGATCGCCGGAATTCCCATGACGATCGCAGCCGGCAGCGTCGCAAATGCGATAAACCCTTCCCTCCAGTGCAGCCAAGGCGATACTGTTACTGTCGGCGGTTGGTTCTGGCTGCGACTTTCCACCCACTCAGCAAATTTAGCTAATCCCCAATGGTAGAAAGCAAATAACGGGATTTGGCACAACCAAGCAAAGGCGATCGCGCCTTCGTCATAACTCCTGATGCTGCGCCAGTACGCTGTGCTAAATCTGTAGGAGTAGTAGTAATATCCAGGCAGCAGTACCGAAACAATTAGCCAAAAGCCACTGCTTAATGCAAAACCTTTTGCCCATGATGCAGGAAGGGGGAGGAACTTCGGCCAGTTATTCATGAGAGGGACAATTGAGGCGGATATCAATATTGTCCCACTACACTTGAGCTTCCGCAATTGCTTTAGCCTTCAGACAAAGTATTGGTTCATCCTTGAACCTCCCTCAGACAGATCCATGTTTTAAGAATAGCGCTACATTCGGGCACTCTCGATCGCCCCAAAACCCTTCCTGATTACAAATCCGATCGCTTGTCGCTGCTTTCGTCATCGCCACAATTGCTAAATCAACAACTCAACCGCGCTTTGACGATCGCATTAATATCGAACAAATTCCGATTTAGAGTCAACATAATTTTCCTTCTCTTTCCCTAAAAGCCTCGGAATCTCGATCGAACTCATGAAATACTCTGGCAATTTTTGATTGACAAAAAGGATTATTTCTAGTATGCAAGCTCGAAAATGGTGTTAAACTCATCTGACTCGGAGAATCACCCAGCCGGAAACAACAGGCTACAATCAATAATAGATTCTATTTCCATAACAATACTGTTTATAGCTTGAACTCCTCAGTGCCCTACAACAACACCTCAACTCAATCCTTTCAATTTGACTCAATTGACAGCGCCCTGGCAGACCTGAAAGCAGGTCGGATGCTGGTAGTAGTCGATGACGAAAACCGCGAAAACGAAGGCGACGTGATTTGTGCCGCCCAATTCGCCACCCCCGACAATATCAATTTCATGGCAGTACAGGCCCGGGGTTTGATTTGTCTGGCATTGACTGGCGATCGACTCGATCGCCTAGAACTGCCTCTCATGGTCAGCAAAAACACCGACAACAACCAAACCGCCTTCACCGTCAGCATCGATGCAGTCAACGGCGTCAGCACCGGCATCTCCGCCGAAGACCGCGCCCGCACCATCCAAGTAGCCATCCACCCAGATACCAAACCTCAAGATTTGCGCCGTCCCGGTCATATTTTCCCGCTGCGGGCGATCGACGGTGGCGTCCTCAAACGCGCCGGTCACACCGAGGCCTCCGTTGACCTCGCCAGACTCGCCGGCCTCTATCCCAGCGGCGTCATCTGCGAAATTCAAAACCCCGACGGTTCGATGGCGAGGTTGCCCGAATTGATCGAATACGCCAAAACCCACAACCTCAAAATCATCAGCATTGCTGACTTAATTAGCTACCGCCTCAAGCACGATCGATTTGTCCGCCGCGAAACAGTCGCCAAATTGCCGACTGAATTCGGCGAGTTTACGATCTACGCCTACCGCGACACTCAAGACAATTCAGAACACGTTGCCATTGTCAAGGGCGACCCGGCAGAATTTAAAGACAAACCCGTGATGGTGCGGGTGCATTCCGAATGTCTGACCGGAGATGCTTTGGGATCCCTGCGCTGCGACTGTCGGATGCAACTGCAAGCAGCACTGAAAATGATCGAAAATGCCGGTTGCGGCATCATAGTTTACTTGCGCCAAGAAGGTCGGGGGATTGGACTGGTCAATAAACTCAAAGCTTACTCGCTGCAAGATATCGGATACGATACCGTAGAAGCTAACGAACGCTTGGGCTTTCCCGCCGACTTGCGGAACTACGGCGTTGGAGCACAAATGCTTAACGATTTGGGAGTGGAAAAAATTCGGTTGATTACCAACAACCCGCGAAAAATTGCCGGTTTGAAAGGTTACGGCATTGAAGTAGTCGATCGCGTCCCCTTACTCATTGAAGCCACAGATTACAACTCGATCTATCTGGCAACCAAAGCCGAAAAACTAGGTCATATGCTGCTGCAAACTTATTTAGTCACAGTAGCGATTCAGTACGAAACGAAGGAAGAAGGAAGAAGGAAGAAGGAAGAAGGAAAAGAGGAAGATTCGGCCATTCAAAATCGGTACGAACACCTTGAGAAACTGCGGCATTTGGTAGCAAGTCGCGATTTACTACTGCAAGAAGAAGCGCGGCCGGTGGGAATAGCCCTGTTCGGAGAAAGCTCCCTCATCGTTCACCTCGGCTTCGACCAGGCCGGACTCGCAGCCCCCGATTGGTACAAAGATCCAAACCATCCTTACGTCAGGGCGATCGGGCAAATTCTTGAATCTATCAGCACAGAGCCCGACTTGCAAACATTAGAATTCATGGTTTCCTCCGGCGCAGATCCGCTCAAAACCCTGCAAGTCCAGCTCGATCGCGAAAGCTTCCCCCTGGAACAAGTCGCGTCCGCCTGTGCGAAACTTCAACCTCAAAAAATCTATAGTTTTTCCGCTATTCCCGATTCTGCCCTCGGAATGTCAAGCTAAGGTCAAGACTAGAAAGGGCGAATCGATATGGAAATGAACGTTGGTGACTTTTTGCACCGGCTCGACCTCAGGGGACAACCGCTTAAAGGCACCAACCTCGGCGGTGCGGAACTCCGGGGAGCGAACCTCAGGGGAACAGACCTCCGAGAAACCAACCTGAGCGACGCAATTCTCAGGTATGCAGATCTGATCGAAGCCGATCTCACCCGCGCCAATCTTAGCGGGGCGGATTTAGCTGAGTCATTTCTGAATTTAGCCAACCTCACCAGAACCGATTTGACCGGTGCTGTCCTCCGAGAAGCTACTCTCGTGGGAGCAGAACTCACGGGAGCCAACCTCAAACAAGCAAGTTTGATCAAGGCCAATTTAGTTGGAGCCAATCTCCAGCAAGCCAACTTAACCAGAGCCAATCTCAGTGGAGCAGATTTGCGAGGCTCTCAGATGACTGGCGTTATTTTAGACAAGACAGTCTACAACAACCGGACAATGTTTCCCGACGATATTGACCCCGCTGCATTGGGAGCAATTTTGCTAGCTCCCAATGCCTCGCTCCCGGGCTTAAATCTGGCTATGGTAGATTTGACCGGAGCCGATTTAAAAGGGGCCGATTTGCGGCGGACAAACTTATATAAAGCTATTTTATTTGGAGCAAAGCTCGATCGGGCAAACTTAGCAGGAGCCAACCTCAGCGCAGCGGACTTGAGGGAAGCCAGTCTCAGCGGCGTCATTTTAGAAAAAGCTGTTTACAGCAACCAAACATTGTTTTCAGAAGGCATTGACCCCCGTCTGGGCGGAGCTTATTTAATTGCTCCCAATGTATCGCTGCAAGGGGTGAACTTAACCGGAGCCGACTTAAATGGGTCAGATTTAAGCGGAGCTAATTTGAGCGGTTCTAACTTGAGTTCGGTCAATCTCAAAAATGTAGACCTCAGTAAAGCTAGCTTAAAAAAAGCTTACCTCAAAGGTGCAAACTTGGAGGGAACAGACTTGAGAGGAGCTGATTTAAGCGGCGCAATTTTGCACCAAGTAAACTTGAGTTCTTCTGACCTCCGGGGTGTAGACTTAACAAGGGCTGACCTCAGTGGCGCTAATTTGAGCGATGCCGACTTGAGGGAAACAGATTTCACCGGAGCTACTTTGCTGTTCGCTAACTTGAGCGGCGCCGACTTGAGAGGTGTAGACTTGACAAAAGCCGACCTCAGCGGCGCGAAGTTAAACGAAGCTGACCTCAGAAAAGCAGATTTGATGAGAGTAAATTTGGAGGGAGCCGATTTAACTGAGGTAGACTTGAGCGATGCTCATTTATTCCGAGTTAATCTCAGAGGTGCTAACCTTAAAGGTGCAAATCTTAAAGGCGCAAGTTTAAAAGGGGTATCTTTGACTGATGCTTATTTGAGCGAAACGGATTTGACTGATGTAGATCTGAATCCGAGTTTCTTTGAACTACCATTAGAATCGGAATGGTAGTTGACAGTTGGCAGTTGGCAGTTGGCAGTTGACAGTTGACAGTTAGCAGTTGGCCGTTGCTAGTTGCTAATAATTACGAAATAACAAATAAACAAAAACGAATCACAACTGACGAATCACAACTAACAACTGCCAACTAACAACCCAACGACCCGCGAGCGGGGAAGCTGACAACTAACAACTAACGGGAGCATCTCAGTTTTGCATATAGTGCGAGCGTCCCCGCTCGCGATTATACTGCTCGCGATTATACTGCTCGCGATTATACTGCTCGCGATTATACTGCTCGCGATTATACTGCTCGCGATTATACTGTGCTCGCGATTATACTGCTCGCGATTATACTGCTCGCGATTATACTGCTCGCGATTATACTGCTCGCGATTATACTGCTCGCGATTATACTGCTCGCGAGCGGGGACGCTCGCACTATAATGAAAAATGCTTTTTTCAAAAATGAGATGCTCCCCAAATAACAAATAACAACTAACAAATAACAAATAACAACTAATAACTAACAACTGCCAACTGACAACTGACAACTGACTAATGATTAATGACAAACCGTTAGGCTCTGTTATTCAAGGTTCCCTCAGCAAGGGATTAGAAGTGCGACTGCACGCCGACGTTTCAGTGGAAGATATGAGGGTGGGGAAATTTTTAGTAGTGCGGGGGGTACGATCGCACTTTTTCTGTATGCTCACCGATGTGTCTCTTGGAACATCCAGCAGTCGGATTTTATCCAATCCTCCCAACCCCAACGACGATTTTCTCCTCGCAGTCCTCGCAGGTAGCAGCACCTACGGTACGATCGAGCTTGCGCCCATGTTGATGCTGACTGCGGAAAAAGAAAAATCTCAAGCCATCTTCAATCCCACAGGTAACGGAGTCCCCGATAAAAAGCTGGCTTTAGGAAATTTGGGTTCTTTTGAGCCGCAAAGTGGCGCCGATATGGAATTGCTGCCGGTGAAAACGATTCCCAGCCACTTTTCCCAGGTGTTTGATGCCAAAGAAACCGATTTTCGAGCGGTTTTTGGCTGGGAAGATGATCCATATCGCCGCAATTTTGCGATCGGCAAACCGATTGACATGGACGTGGCTGTGTGCTTGGACTTAGACAGATTTGTGGAACGCAGCAACGGAGTTTTTGGTAAGTCTGGAACAGGAAAATCTTTTTTGACGCGCTTGCTGCTGTCGGGCATTATTCGCAAGCAAGCTGCTGTCAATCTAATTTTTGATATGCACTCGGAGTACGGGTGGGAAGCGGTTTCCGAAGGAAAACAATTTAGCACTGTTAAAGGTTTGCGGCAGTTGTTTCCCGATAAAATACAGATTTATACTCTCGATCCAGAGTCTACAAAGCGCCGGGGAGTCCGCGATGCTCAAGAGTTGTTTTTGAGTTTCGAGGAAATTGAAGTGGAAGATATCTCGCTAGTCCAGCGGGAGTTAAATTTGTCGGAAGCTAGTATCGAAAATGCGATCATTTTGCGAAACGAGTTGGGTAAGGGTTGGATCAATAAGTTGCTGGAAATGACCAACGAAGATATTCAAATGTTTTGCGAAGAAAAGCGGGGAAATAAATCTTCGATTATGGCTTTGCAGCGGAAATTAGAGCGTTTAAATGATTTGAAATACATTCGCAAACGCTGTCCCAAAAATTATGTCACTGAAGTTTTGCAGTGTTTGGATAGTGGGAAAAATGTAGTAATCGAGTTTGGTTCGCACTCGGATTTGCTGTCATATATGTTAGCAGCAAATGTGATTACTCGCCGGATTCACGGAGCTTACGTGCGGAAAGCTGAGAAGTTTTTGATGAGTAAAAATCCGTGCGATCGCCCGCAACCGTTAGTGATTACCATTGAGGAAGCCCACCGCTTTCTGGATCCGGCGATCGTGCGATCGACTATTTTCGGTACGATCGCCCGCGAAATGCGAAAATACTTCGTAACTCTGCTGATTGTAGACCAGCGTCCCTCCGGTATCGACGGCGAGGTGATGTCGCAAGTCGGCACGCGGATCACGGCTTTGCTAAACGACGATAAAGACATCGATGCTATCTTTACGGGCGTTTCTGGAGGCCAGAGTTTGCGATCGGTTTTAGCCAAACTCGACTCCAAACAGCAAGCTTTAGTTTTGGGGCACGCCGTACCGATGCCGGTAGTTGTCCAGACTCGTCCCTACGATGAGCAATTCTACAAAGAAATTGGGGATATTGACTGGCAAGAAATGCCGGATGAACAAGTGTTTGCTGAGGCAGAATCTGCTAAAATGGATTTGGGATTTTAGATGAGACAAGATTGCTTTCCCAAGCTGTCCAATCTGAAAATAATCTGCGTTTATCCGTGTTTATCTGCCTTGCATCTGCGGCCCGGCGATCGAAGATTTATGCAAAAATTCTAATAACAACCAACTGTCAAGCGGTCAACTGTCAACTGTCAACTGTCAACTGTCAACTGTCAACTGAATGAAGCAAGGGCTTTTGCCCTCACACCCGTCACCCCTCATCCCTAACTTCATAAAAATTGGATAAGGTTAAATATTGTTCAGTCGATCGGCAAAATTTAACTCAAATAGCCAAACATCCCGCTCTTAATATATCTTTACTCACTGACAGCAAAAGTTGATTAGCATATTTAAATAAAAATGTCAAGAAATATTTTAAACGGTAAGTCGCAGCGAATACGGCGATCGAGTTCGGTTATCTCGCATCGCAGCATCTAGGCAGCGAGAAAAATTCAAGCGATGATGGAATAGAGAGCAAAATAAAGCCCTCGAATTGCATGAGTCTGTTTGCATGAGCGTGTTTGCTTGAGTCTGTTTGCATGAGTATTGTGAAGTTGAGTTGCACTTAAAACTAGCAGGGAATTGAAAACCTTAAGGAAAAATGTAGAATCTTGACCTTAAGACAGAGGTTTTTACCCTTTACGAGCCTCAAAATTTGGAATAATATTGAGAAAAGTAAACTCAAATTCACTTCGCCTAGAACTAGCCGTTAAAGCTAGCAAGCTACGGAAAATCGACGGGGATTACTGGACAATCAAGCACAAAAGTAATCCAAAACAACAAGCTTCTACCGATCGTCACCGATAAACAGGAGGGGTAACATCCCCCCTGTCGCAGTCTTTATCCCACTTGTAAAAGTGGGACAGGGTATCACCAACTTTTTATCTGTTGTTACAAGGAGTGCAATACTCACCCATGTCCACTACCACCCCCAAAACCAAAACAGTGAAAGCCGATCGCATGGGCAGCCGGCCATACTCCTCAACGGATACGGTTCGTACCTATCTGCACGAGATCGGTCGAGTACCCCTGCTAACCCGAGAAGAAGAGATTGTTTTCGGGAAGCAGGTACAGCAAATGATGAAATTAATCGAAGCAAAACAAGCGCTTGCTAAAGAATGGCAGCGAGATCTGACGAATGAAGAGTGGGCTGCCCAAATGGAGTTGACCGAAGCCGAACTGAACCGGATCTTGCAGTTAGGGCGGCGCGCCAAGCAAAAGATGATTGAAGCGAATTTGCGCCTAGTAGTTGCGATCGCCAAAAAATACCAGAAACGCAATATGGAATTCTTGGATTTAATTCAAGAAGGCACCCTCGGTTTAGAACGGGGAGTCGAAAAATTTGACCCGATGCGGGGATACAAATTTTCTACCTATGCCTACTGGTGGATTCGCCAAGCAATCACTCGCGCGATCGCCCAACACGCCCGCACCATTCGATTGCCAATTCACATCACCGAAAAACTCAACAAAATCAAAAAAGTGCAGCGGGAACTCACCCAGCAGTTGGGCCGTTCTCCCTCGCCTGCGGAAATTGCCACCGCCCTGGAACTGCAACCTTCCCAAATTAGGGAATACCTGCTGATGGCAAGACATCCAGTTTCTTTGGACTTGCGCGTAGGAGATAACCAAGATACGGAACTGCAAGAACTCTTAGAAGACGAAACAGCATCTCCAGACAACTACATTACTTCGGAATTGCTGCGGCAAGACCTCAATACCTTGATATCAGAACTGACCCCCCAGCAACGAGATGTGATTGTTCTGCGCTTTGGTTTGGAAGACGGCACCGAAATGTCTCTGGCGAAAGTCGGAGAACGGCTGAATCTCAGCCGCGAACGGGTGCGGCAGCTAGAACATCAAGCCCTCGCCCACCTGCGGCGGCGTCAGTCTCAAGTCCGAGAATATTTGGCTAGTTAGTCACTAAAAGAGTTGAGATTTTCTCCAAATCTCAACTCTTTTTTTGTGCAGGCGCCTCCGGGAAGGATACTTTTATCCCAAGCAATTTTGAAGTGATATCATGTCCGGTCGATCGACCAAAATAAGTAAAGTTCGTAGTGCGGACTTCAGTCCGCTTTTTGGCCAATTGACCAAAATAAGTAAAGTTCGTAGTGCGGACTTCAGTCCGCTTTCTGGCCAATTGACCAAAATAAGTAAAGTTCGTAGTGCGGACTTCAGTCCGCTTTTTAGATGCGGACTGAAGTCCGCACTACGAACCCTTTTTGTGATGGTCATGCACTGGACACGATCTGAGTGAGGTACAGATAGTAATACCATTTTTTTAAAGTTATGACAGACTTTTGCAAACAAGGGAAACGAGAGAATTACAACGTCTTGTCGTCCTTTATCTCTATCTGATCTTTAGAAAAATGGTATAATGGGTAATTGGTAGGCTGACGAGTACAGAAGAGAGATTTGAAAAGCGCTATATTTAAGATGTCGATCGATGATTGTTGTGGGATGGGCGGGAGAGCCCGTCCTTTCTGCACGGGCTCTCCCGCCCATCCCACAAATTTGCTTAAGTTATTTAATTTCTATTCCTAATCTGAGATTTGAATTTAGGAACCGGGCGGGCGATCGAAAATTCAAGTTAATATTCAGCGCCCGGCCAAATACCCGGTTTCTGTACGATCTGCTTGAAACAGGTACAAGAAGGGCAGCGCAGCAGCTATTTGAAACTTTGGGGCAAGGAAGTGGTTTTGACTTATTCGATCGTATTAACAAGCACTTTAGAGGCGATCGCCCTTGCTCTCTCGCCCGGTAACTTCAGCATCGAATTTCCCCTAGGCGAGGCACAGCAATCGGACATCAAATCCGGCCTTTTCACCTCCCAATCCCTCCCAAATGCTGCGCCAGATACCGCTAGCACAGGTTTAGCAGAGGGTATATACCTCTACGGCCAGTCGAGCCAGCCCGATCGAATTAAAAAAGAATATTTTGTATTTGAAATGCGACAGAGTAAAGTAGTCGGCGCTTTTTACCTGCCTCGGTCTGCTTTTTACTGTTTTTACGGCACTGCGGAGCGAACTCAGTTAAATTTAACAGTAGTGGACACTTACGACGGCAGTCGCTCTCCCTACTCCGTAAACCTGCAACAGTATTACCCTATTTGGGCCGTCAGCGACAACGATCGGCGCATTTTAGGTATTTGCAAGGAAGCTCACAAACAGCAGGTTTGGGGAAATTAATACTATTTTCGATTTTCGATTGGGGATTAAAGAATTGGGAATGATTTACTGCATAAGAGTTTGGAGTTTCCCTACAGTTGCATTCATTGGTGAAAATCGTCTAACCAATACCTGCGCGATTTTCTTGGTTTCTTGGGTATATTGACACTCCCCTGCCTAAAGGCGAGGGGATTCTTTGTTCATAGACTCAACTTGCTCAGACAGGATTTCTGAGCGTCAAAGTAGAGGTCGAATCTCCCAAAGCGTTCGGGTTTAAGACCCAAGTTCCGGTATGCCCTACCGTACTCAAGGCTAATTTCAGAATATTAATCGCTGCGTTCCAATCCCTATCCATAACAAACCCACATTCACAAGCGTGGGTTCTTACGGATAGGGATTTTTTTACGATTGCACCGCAATTTGAACATTTTTGCGAAGTATAAGCAGGATTGACTGCGACAGTTACCCTGCCAAACTTTACGCCAAAATACTCCAACCACTTTCTGAATTGATACCAACCAGCATCGTTAATTGATTTAGCGAGACAGTGATTCTTTACTAGATTCTTTATTCTCAAATCTTCATAGGCGACCAAATCGTTAGATTGGATTACGCAACGCGCCAGTTTCTTAGCGTGTTCTTCACGTTGCCGACTTATTTTGAGGTGTACTCGTCCTAATCGATTA
>NZ_JAEQCT010000005.1:0-4286 GCF_020738205.1 Microcoleus sp. PH2017_24_DOB_U_A | reverse complement strand
GACTGACATTCCGGGCATTGCATAATATTCCTTTTAAATGTGTGTGATTTGTGACGCTCCGACGACCATTTCATCATACCCTAGTTCAGCAACGCCGATATAACAACTCGCTTGCACCCGATCGAATCAACGTCATTGGGTTAGGAACGAAAGGTTATTGGCAGCGGCGGAACAGCAACGTCCGATGCTAATGGATTTGATATTAGATATCTTCCGCCTTGTGTGCTAACCGATGTGGCGGTTGCTAAGTCGTGCGCTCAATTCCCGGCGGCGTCCAAGTACCGTTGAGGGCTGCTTCTTCCGGCCAGTAAATACGCATTGTCAAGTTAAAGTCTCCGGCGGGGGCAGGCAACCAATTCGACTGCAATGCGGCATCTGTCGGTGCATTTTGGATGTAAATATCCAGGGAACCGTCAGCATTGTACTTCAACGGATCTCGATCGCCCAAAGCATATCGATTCAAAGAATTTTCCACTAACAAGCGATCGCCATCGTACATAGTCACTGACCAAAAAGCTTGACTCGGTGGAAATTCTCCGGGCCCAAACCTCAGTACATATTTGTTAGTACCATTGAGTGGTTGACTGTCGCGATCGCTGTAAGCTGTGGGGTATAGCGCATCAGCATCGAGATTCGCACCCAAACCTACCAAGCTAACGACGGCCCGCTTCAAGTATTCCGTGCCGTAGTCGCCCAAGCCGCGAGAAATCGTCCAACCTTCAACAGCATCGCTTTCACCGCTAGCCGCTGTCGAAATAATTTTTTGTGCTGCGGGTACTGCCCTTTCTAAACCTCGCGTTGCTGCGAAAGATAGGGCATCAAAATCAAATGTTTGGGTTGGTGCTAAACCGAAAGGCTCAAGGCTGGCTACCAGGGGCGCATCGGCTGCTGTTGGCGGATTGCTCTTCATTAGTTGGTTTAACTTGGTATAGAAGCTATCTGCTGACAAGTCGGCAACTTGAACCGGGGGCGGCGGAGTTGTTCCCGGAGGAGCTGGAACAGTTGCAGGTGCTGGCGGTATATTGCCGCTCAGCCAATTGCTTAAGGGAATCAAGCGGTATTTGTCCTGAATTGCTGTTGCATTTGGGATGTCGGCGACGCCATCGACGCGGGTGCGCCCGACGATCCAAGCTAGATTGGTGGGCGATCGCACTTCACCCAAATCGGAGGGTAAAGTTCCCTGCCAGTTGGGCCCGACGATGGCGGCGGCCCCTGCCCCAGTCCCGGTAGTCCGATTTCCCGGAGAATCAAACACGTTCGTCCAACCATCCAGAGTGGGCATCAGATAATAGCGTCCCGTCATATCGGGCCTCTGCAAGACGATCGGCTCTTTGGTTAAATCCAACCAAGCCGTTGAATAGAGAGTATCAACATTCGGCGCGACAACATCTTTGAATGATGGATTGGGAAACTGTCGCACATGGGCGAACTCGTTTATGGGGGCGCGGCCGGCCCCATCCGGTGCTGGGACGGCGGTGGAGACTTCTTGGGTGGTTGCCATCAGTACGAGGGGATAACCGTAGACATAGGCTTTGATGCCTGTGGCAAAAGCCTGCATTTCGCTGTCGCGCTGGGTTTTGGCGGCAGTGGCATCAGCTTCCGAGGCCGATCGGCGGTTGAGTGTCAATTGGTAGGTAGCGGCAGGAAAAGTTGCTGAAGGTTGATCGCCCTGTTGCAAAATTGAGTTGCTGGTAATTTGAGTGGCGGGCTGTTGCTTGACTCGCACGAAATACTGGCCGGGAGTTAGTGTCAGGGATCGGATTGCCTCGGAATTGCTGTTAGTTTGTTCGGAGGATGCGATCGCTTCATCTTCTCCTAAATCGCCATCTCGATTCAAATCTTGCAATAGGGCTAAGTCTACATCGGCGGCGTTTTGCCAACCGTTTAAGCTCAAATCTACAGTAGTGGGTCGATCGAGTTCGAGGCGATAAATATCCTGGCGGTTGGCACTGCCCAAACTACCTGTAACCTGAGTTTCACCAATTTCCCCGGTTAAATTGCGCGCGCCCGCCTCCGTGTTATTGAGAGCGGCGGCAAGGGGTACGATACGATCGCCCACTTCGGCAGGTTTCACTCCCTCTAATACAGCCAAAATACTGTTGTTATCGCGCAACCGCAGCAGTGTGTCGTTGCCGCTGGCTTCTACAAGCAGTCGATCGCCGGTCAAGCCATCGGTGAGTGCGATCGCATCTCCTGCTAGGGAATTAAAATCGACTATGCGATCGGCGCGATCGACTGTGAGGACTGTTGCATCCGGTGCGATCGCAAATACGTCAGCCCCTGGCCCGCCCAACAAGCGATCGCGCCCCGAACCGCCAATGAGGACATCAGCGCCCAATCCGCCTTGCAATTCATCATCGCCCAAACCACCGCGCAGCCAATCATTACCGCGATCGCCGATTAGCAAGTCATTTCCGGGCCCGCCTGCAAGTTCGTCGCTACCGGCGCCCCCGCGAATTGTATCCGCGCCGTCTTGTCCGAAAAGTCGATCGGCGCCGCGATTGCCAAAAATGCGATCGGCCATTGGCGAACCTTGAATCGTATCATTTCCCCCCAAACCATTAACGCCTAATAAGCCGTTGGGAAGTCCGATCGCAGGAATTTGAAAGGTATCGGGTTCCGGAGTTAAGTTTAAGAAATCTACCATAGTAAAATTGATGTCAGACAACAGGGAAAATGGCAAAAAAAGAGATCGAGCTGGCTGTATGTTGGATGTTTGCGATAAAGTATCCAATTTTGCTTCATCCTATAGTTAATATTCTAAGGTGTAATACGAATTTGTCAACCAGCCCATAGCCCCGAACTTAATCCCATTGAACGATTGGGATAGAAAACTAAAATAACGCAGAGTCGTCCAAACTGAATTGAGACTTCTGGCACGAAACCGAAGCCTGTTATCATATTGATGTAATATCTGCGATAATTATGACTCTATGGGTTTCTCTCTTGGCAGATCTCAACGACAATGGCTAATTGCATTCCTGTTAATTAGCCTGCTACTACCTATTATATTTGCAACCTTATTAGTTGGAATTGGCAACGTTTCAGGCTGCCAAATGATAGGTAAAACAGCACAAATATGCCTTGTGAATGGTATCAATATTGGTCAAACTATCAAAAATCTGGTGGATTGGACGTGGTATTTCCCCGTGCTGAGTATGTTCCAAGTCCCGATTTTGATCGTTGGACTGTTTGTTGGATTGCTAGTGTCGATCTACAAAAGCTTTCGAGGTTGGTTTCGTACCTTAATTGGGTTTTTCAGCATTTGGTACATCTGCTTTGCTCCTCTGATTGCCGGAATTGTTTTTGTGGCGTATTTATCCCGGCAAGCTCAATGTTCTTTAAACGAAGGGGGGGTTGGCACTTGTTACTTGTTTGGGCTAGATATGGGTTCCACTTTTCACACTGCTGCAACATTACCCTGGCTGCTGATTATTCTGTTTCCCCTGTGTACTATTACTTCGGTGATATATATTGTTATTGCACTGGTCAATCGCAAACAGAGAGAGCTAGGGTGACTCATCGTGGTTCAATACGCTTTTTTCCACCGTTACTGTATTGAAAAAGTTCATTTGAGATATAATAGTATGGTGATTAAATTGCAAAGCAGCTATCGGGAGGTAGTGTATGCAAACTATTCTTTGAAGCCATGAAGAAGTTGGAGGACTCGCAGAATATTCGTATTATTAACTTTTGATTCATGGAGTATTGTGATGATAGCAGCACGAGATAACGATCGGTACTTTACACCGGAAGAGTATTTTTCTTGGGAAGAAAAGCAGCTAGAAAGACACGAACTGATCGATGGTCGGGTTTATGCGATGAGTGGTGGCACTCAAAATCATAGTGCGATTAAATTAAATGTTGCTAGTTTAATCAGATCGCACTTGCGGGGAAATCCTTGTCGTGTTTTTAATTCAGATTTAAAGGTTAATATTCTCAATACGCCCAACTATACGTATCCCGATCTAAGCGTGACTTGTGACGATCGAGATAGGGAGCATCCTCTCTATATTACCTATCCCTGCTTAATTGTGGAGGTTTTATCGGATAGCACCGAAGCTTACGATCGAGGGAAGAAGTTTGAAAAGTATCGCCGCAACCCGAATCTGGTTGATTATGTGTTAGTCAGTTCGGATGAAATGGCGATCGATATTTATCATAAAAATGAGGCGGGGGATTGGGTGATTTTGAGCTATCGGGAGGGCGAACGGGTTGAGTTTCAAAGTATCAATCTAAGTTTGCCGATCGAGCAATTATATGAGGAAATTATTTTCGATCGACAG
>NZ_JAEQCT010000130.1:0-25660 GCF_020738205.1 Microcoleus sp. PH2017_24_DOB_U_A | reverse complement strand
TTTTGGATTTAAAGGCTAATTCGTCAATTTCAACAAAACGATTCTCGGTGGATTTAATGATGTGCCTCTCTGCTAGTTGCATTCAGACTCTCCATTTTTTGACGATCGCAATAATTCTCTTGACCATTTTGACTAGATGATACTACTATTGCTTACTACTGCTTACAAACTTAATAAAGTTTTATAATACCAATTTAATGTGAACTTGCACATATCCCGATCTCCCCTAAGTTCCCCTGAATAAGCAGGCTGATTTTATTGTCATCATAGGTACGTAGTTGCGCTTTAGCGTTCTTTCCTAATATTATAAAGAGCGCTAAAGCGCAACTACGTACCTAATTTGTATTCGGATTCTATGCAGCCTCATAAAAAATTCGTATAACTCTGCTTTTGATTATTCATTAAAATTAACCAATAGGTAACTCAATCACAAACTCCGCTCCCTGTCCAGGTTGGGAATTGCAGTAGAGTTTCCCCCCATGCTTTTCCGTCACAATCTGGTGACTCATTGAGAGTCCTAGCCCGGTGCCTTTCCCGGCATCTTTGGTTGTAAAGAATGACTCAAATAAGCGTAATTTCAACGCTTCATCGATGCCTGAACCATTGTCAGCAATCCTAATTCTGACCCAATTATCTTCGATAATTTCAGTTTGAATTTGAATAGAAGGAATCAGCACGAGTTCAGAATTATCAGAATTTTTACTTCGATCCATTACATCATCTAGGGCATCAATACTATTGCCAATAATGTTCATAAATACTTGATTTAATTGTCCAGCGAAACATTTAATCTTTGGCAACTTGCCGTAATTTTTGGCAACAGTAATTTCCGAATAATTATTATTGGCTTTGAGTCTGTGTTTCAAAATTAATAGCGTGCTGTTGATGCCTTCGTGGATATCGAAAGCAATCTTTTGGGAAGAGTCTGCTCGTGCGAACAACCGCATGGAATAACTGATATCGCGGATACGTTCAGCACTCTGCTGAAGAGATGCAAGCATTAGGGGTATATCTTCTTCTACAAATTCTAGCTCAATGGCTTCAGCGTGTTCGATAATTTCTGACGCAGGTTCGGGGTAATGCTGCTGATAGATGTGCAAATGTTCTAGTAAGTCTTTTAGGTATCTGTCAGTATGGGTTAGGTTGCCGGCTATGGAATTAATTGGATTGTTAATGTCATGGGTTACTCCTGCAATCAACTGTCCCAAAGTCGCCATTTTTTCATGTTGAATTAGGCGTTCTGTGGATGCGGCTTGTTGTTCCTGTAGCAGTTGCTTGACTCGTCGAATCATTTGATTTAGGGCTGTTGCTAATATACCAATTTCATCTTGAGTGGTAACAGCAGCTTGTAAATCAAAATTGCCCGTTTGGGTTGCTTCCTGGGCAATATGGGTGACTTGCTGGAGGGGACGAGCGATCGCCCGACTGGTATAAATCGCGAGGAAAATGGCGATCGCCACTGACAAAATCATGCTCCCAGCAATAACCTGTACTCGTAGCACCTGTACATTTGCAAACTCAGTTTTTGCTTCTTTGTAATCTTTATACGCCCTTACCTTTAATTGCTCTATATCTTGTAAAAATTTCTTCAATTGCAGCGATGTAGGACTGCTACCAAAAGTCAAGAGCTGGCTGCGGAATATCTGAATTTCTGCGGGTGATAATTCAGCGGAATTAATTGCCTTTAATATCGCCTCTGTCTGCTGCAAGTAAGCCTCTGGAATCTCTTCATTGGCTTGCAGAAAACGTCTGACGGTATTTATTTCAGCAGGTGACTCGTCAACCTTATGATTTTTTGTATCCCCTTCCGAAGATTTAAACTCAGACCATTCTTTTTTGAATAGAGCCACATGGTTTAAAAAATAGGAATACTGTTGGTCTAGCAAATCTCGATTTTCCAATAGCATCAGGATCTGCTGTTGGTGGAGGAGAACTTGAACGAGCTGGATCTGCAATTCACTGATGAATTGAGTTTCTTCGATCGCATTTTGTTCGTGTCTAACAGCTTGTTGATGATATTGGTCAGCGATCGAGATTCCTGTAGCGGTTCCCAGAATTGCCACTCCCAGCGCCAGTCCATAGCCCACACTAATCTTTTGTCCTACCTTGAGACAACTGAACCAATGCTTCAGATGACGTAAACGCAACTTTCGCATAAATGAATGCTTTAAGAAATGGCTCTCATATAGATCTAATAAGAGACCAAGTTTAAATCTATTTTTAGGTTCGGGCATAGAACTCATGGTGGACACTGGATATATTATAATCACAATTACTTGTAAAAAACAAAAACCAGGAATGAAAATAAATCAACTAATTCGAGAATTTTCCTCAGGTCTCCTAATAGTAAATAGATCGGGCGCATCTGGTTTTGGAAGAGGGCGAAGCATGACCGCATATAAGTTATTAGTTATAATCTCCTATTTTCTGCGGTCATGCTTCGCCCCTACAGATATATTTACCTTGCGCCAGATACACCCCTGTGCTTTTTCCTTCTGTGTCTGCTTCAATCCTCAACTTTCAAAGCTCTTCTTGCTAATTTTACATAAGTTTTCACAGTTTCATAAGGCATTTCCAAATCAGCAGCAATATCGAACAAAGATTCCCCCAATTCCCGGCGCGCTAAAATCGTCGCCCAAGTTTCCGCAATCTCACCAGCCCGACTCCCGCCTGTACGCTTTCTGTGCGCCATAAACTTCTCTGTCAATTCATCGATTCGCGCCGCCAATACGCTTTGGATAGAGACTTCGGGTAGGGATTCTGTCAACCATTGCGATCGCGTTTGTCCCAATCCAAAGGTTGTTTTGTGGCCCGTGCCGCAGTAAGGTGCTAATTGCCCCAAGGCATAAAATAATTGTACAAAATCAGGGCGCAATCCGGCCGATCGCCCGATCGCAAATTCCACAGCCCCAGTAAATCCCGTTACCATGCCTTTTTTGCCCGCCGCCACCTTTTGCGACTCCAACTTGTGGCGGCTAATAATTACATTTTCGTCAATCCAATTCAGAAATTCTGCTTGGTCAACATTCATACCCGAAAAGTTATTCCAGCGGCGCAAATAGCTGTGAAAAACATTTTCGGGAACTGGTAGCGGGAAGTGATGCCCTTTGCTGCGAAAGCTTGTAGGAGTTACAAAACTAAGTTTTATGTTTCTAGATAATGGATGTTCTGCTGTTAGCAATTGCTGGTAAGTTGTGGGAGAAAAAGCAATATCCCAAGAGCGAATTACCAGCGGAGCATTTCGCAAATCAATCTCTTGGGGCAAATTTTGCAGCCACTGACTCAGCCATTGTACTACTTGCTGGGACAGTCCTGTGACATACCAGCGGTAAATGCGATCGCCCAAAAGCTGAAATTCCTTACCGGCTGGAAGCAAATCACCCTCCAATCCCGAAATAGTAAAGGCTTTTTCTGACTGCGAGTCGTGCAAAAGTTGGGATAAATCCGGGTCAGTTTCCTGAATTTGATGCAAAAACCAAGCGTGCAAACCTATAGCATACTGCGCGTACAGATAGCTAGCAGCACGGGGGGTCAATTCAAACACTAATCCGACTAACTCGGTGTCAGCCGGCCAAATCAGTCCCGAGGAAGGAACTTTTTTGGTGCGGGTGGGATGCGGGGAAATTGCCATGAGATGCCGGAAACAGGGACAGCGGTCTCATATTTTATCTTTTTTTATCCCCGTTGGGGGATGTTTTTGTCTGGGCGGGCGATCGGTCAAATCTATTAGCAGCTCCAAAAACCGGGTCAACCGCCAGTTTCCCGAAATCGGAGGGATGCAGAAAAATCACCAAAAAACCGACAACCTAAAACTCAATTTTTGTCAAGTTTTTCCTCATTGTAAGTAAAGAGAAATATCAAGTGTTTAAAATCACATTCTGGGGTACAATTGTCAAAAGCTCGTAGCATCCTCAACTCCGATCCTCAACTATGAACACAACAGAAAAATCCAAACTCTCCAACGAAAAAACTTTGGAGGCGATGAAGAATTTCTCCGAAACCTACGCCAAGCGCACCGGAACTTACTTTTGTTCCGAGCCTTCAGTCACTGCTGTCGTCATAGAAGGACTAGCAAAACACAAAGACGAACTAGGCGCTCCCCTATGCCCTTGTCGCCATTACGAAGATAAAGAAGCTGAAGTCAAAGCCGCCTACTGGAACTGTCCTTGCATTCCCATGCGCGAGCGGAAAGAATGTCACTGTATGTTATTTCTGACGCCAGATAACGATTTTGCTGGAACTAATCAGGAAATTAGCATGGATCAGATTCAAGCAGTCAGAGAGACCATGTAATCGGTTAAGTAGGCGGTCTTCAGTTGACAGTTGACAGTTGACAGTTGACAGTTGACAGTTGACCGCTTGACAGTTGACCGCTTGACAGTTGAGAGCTACCTCTACCTGAAAGAAAGAGGATTGGAGTAATGAATAGTCTTCTTTTAATTTTTCCCGATCGGGCTTGGGGCTTTAAACCAATTCTTTCTGGTAAAATTGGTAATTGTTGTGAAAATAGGTCGTAAATCAGTTGACAATTGACAGTTGACAGTTGACAGCGACCTCAACGATCGCCGCCTACTCTAACACGCATCCCCAATCCAAAATCCCAATCTCCAAGCGAATGACAGAGGAAATGCCGATCGAGTTTTGGCAAGGTATCGAACAGTTTAACAGCCAAGATTTTTACGCTTGTCACGATACCTTAGAGGCTTTGTGGATGGAAGCCGGCGAGCCGGACAAAAGATTTTATCAGGGAATATTGCAAATTTCTGTCGCGCTTTATCACCTAAGCAATCAAAACTGGCGCGGTGCAGTAATCTTGCTGGGAGAAGGCATAAATCGGCTCAATTATTATCAACCGAGTTATGCGGGAATTGCCGTTGAAGATTTGCTCGGACAAAGTGCTAAACTCTTGAGTGCTTTGCAGCAAGCTGGCCCGGAAAAAGTCGCTGAATTTGTACCGTTGTTAACAGGTGCAGAAGTTGCAGGCTTGCGATTGCCGCGAATTATCAAACTAGAACAAACTTCAATATGAGCAGGCTGGTACACCGAACTCGATCGATAAAAGGAGATTGCGATCTGGAGTAAGCAGGGGTTGATATACATGAGCGACCTGCGGTATTTTTATGCCATTTTATGTATTGTACCGCATTTGCTATATAATTAGCAGTTAGCTGGACTAAACCAATGATTAGGAAGACTCATGAGTTTTAGCCGCATTCTTACAAACATTTGCTCCGATCGACTTGCTGAAAGCCGAGATTTTTATGTGACCTTGCTTGGCTTTGATGTGAGCTACGATAGTGATTGGTATGTTCAACTTCGTAGTCCGTCTAATAAAGAACTAGAGTTTGGAATCATTCTTCGTAGTCATAGTTTAGTTCCACAAGAATATCAAACCGCTCCTTCAGGTATGTATGTAACTTTTGTGGTTCCCGAGGTTGATCTAGTCTACGAAAAAGCAGTAGCTATGGGGCTTCGCATAGTTCAAGAACTAAGAAACGAATTTTATGGGCAGCGTCGATTCTTAACTGTTGATCCGAATGGTTGCTTGATAGATATTTGCTCACCATTTAGTGAGTTGGAAAAATGAAGATTACATCTGTATTGAGTTCAAGTAGTTGCAATCAATTTTTTGCTTTGATTTAGGTAATGAGTATGCGCCAGCCAGCTAACAACCCCAATGCACACTGACCGCTGATAGGTTATCAGTTTGAGTTTGAGTGTATCTGCGGCGGGTGATTGGGAACGTTAGGTTGCTTCAGGTTAATGCTGAGACAGTCATAAGTAAGAATAAACATGGATACAGAGGATACAGCAGCCCGATACGATCGTATTGCCCACTGGTGGCAAACTCAGCATCAAGATTCGCTTTATGGTATCCCACAGTTGGAGCGTGCTATTCAATTCACCCATAAAAAGCAGGTAGCTCTTGATATAGGGTGTGGAAGCAGTGGACGCTTTATTAAAGTCCTAAGCGAACATGGATTTCAAGTGGAAGGACTTGATATTTCCTCAGAAATGATTGATTTAGCCAAACAACTGCATCCAAACATCGTCTTCTATCAAGCAGACATCTGCTGTTGGAATCCTCCCAAACCCTACAGCTTGATTGTTGCTTGGGACAGCACATTTCATCTGCCGCTAGATATGCAAGAATCTGTGATGAAAAAGCTATGCAATGCTCTTGAACCTGATGGTGTATTGATGTTCACGTGTGGGGGTGGGCATGAAGCAGGTGAAGTTTCTGGAACATTTCAAGGTCAAGACTTTGAGTACAGCACACTAGGTGTAAATGCTTTCCTAAAGATTCTGAGTGAGTCTCAATTTACATCCCTTCACCTTGAATACGATCAATATCCTGAGAATCATGTTTATATCATTGCTCAAAAGACTTGAGCGACGATTGGAATGGATTTGTACCAGCTTGGGTAGTTAATGTTGCCTATGGAAGTATGATGGCTGCAAAGCGCAGGCTAACAGTGCGTTGGAGCCGGGGCAAGCAATGGGAAATTCACAGCCGCACGCTGGATCGAACGGGACAATGTGGACTAATTGTTTCCAAAGATTCTGACTTTTATCAGCACAGTTGTAAGATTATCTTTTTGCGGACAGCTTATGCAATCTACCTTTGAGACTGCCCGAAACTTCCCGATCGCCCAAACCGTCAAAAAACTTGCTTTCTCCAGTAAATCATCCAAACAGGCGAAGAAAGGGCTATTGTCTTGCTAGGATAATTGGTTGACGCTCTCGGGCAGGTCGATCGACCTTACGGGAATTTTTCACGGCCGTTAAGATAAAATACCTAACCGATCGGGTGTGGTGGATCTAATCTCCATAGAGAAAAATCAGGGGTGAGATAATGCCCTTCAGCAATTTCAAAAATTTTGAGGCTTGCAAGCTATGATGCCCTCCGCTAAACTACTCAATTCCCGCCTATTCAAAGGATTATCGCTGCTGTTGCCGCTGACTCTGGCTGGCGCGATCGCCTCTCCTACCTACCCGCAAGCCGCACCGCCCCGCACTCTTTCCGTGCGATCGGACATCCAAGAAGCCGACTCCAAAACCGGCATCGTGACAGCCCGCGGCAACGTCCAAATCAACTACCCAGCCCGCCAAATACAAGCAACCGCAGCTCAAGCTCAATACTTCAGCCGCGAGCGCCGGATCATTCTCAGCGGTGACGTGTACGTATTGCAGCAGGGAAACAGCCTGCGCGGCGAAACCATCACATACCTGATTGACGAAGGGCGGTTTATTGCGCTCCCAGACAATCCAGGACAAGTAGAATCCGTCTATCTGGTGGCGCCAGAACAAGATGCAGCAGCCCAAAATTCGATCGGGCCCAAACCAGCTCCGGTTAATCCAAATCCCGCTGTTAAACCGCCCGCCCGTTCCCGAACAGCTCCTAAGTAACAGCCCCCGGTAGCAGCAAAATTTCGCATCGGCAAAAACATCAACTGTTGCATATCTACCTAAAACAATAATTTTTATTGCCATTCTTGTGGAACAGGCATCCTGCCTGTTCCGATCTCAAAGCTGAAATGCGCGACAATCGAGAACCCAGAATAGATGCGAATGACAGTTGACAGTTGACAGTTGACCAACTGATGACTGATGACTGATGACTGATGACTGATGACTGATGGGTGCATCTCAGTTTTGCTTTTAATAGTGCGAGCGTCCCCGCTCGCGTATTGTACAATACGCGAGCGGGGACGCTCGCACTCAAAGAAAAATGCTTTTTGCAAAAATGAGATGCTCCCTGACTGATGACTGATGACTAATGACTAATGACTTCTTCTTAAAAGTTGCCTCGACGAGCATGAAAATTGTACTCGAAAATATTCACAAATCCTACGGAAAACGCAATGTAGTCAGTCGCGTCAACCTTTCAGTAGCCCAAGGAGAAATCGTCGGACTCCTCGGCCCCAACGGTGCAGGCAAAACCACAACATTTTACATAGCTACCGGATTAGAAAAACCCAATCAAGGAACTGTTTGGCTCAACGATTTAGACATCACTAAATTGCCGATGCACAAACGAGCGGAGTTGGGAATAGGCTATCTCGCTCAAGAAGCCAGCATTTTTCGCAACATGAGCGTCCGCGACAACATTTTGTTAGTTTTAGAACAAACTCAAGTGCCACGCTGGGAATGGAAGCAGCGAGTCGATTTCCTGTTGCAAGAATTTCGCTTAGAAAAAATAGCATCCAGTTTGGGAATTCAAATCTCCGGGGGAGAAAGACGGCGGACTGAGCTAGCAAGAGCCTTAGCCGCTGGGCGAGACGGCCCGATGTTTCTATTTTTAGACGAACCGTTTGCAGGCGTCGATCCGATCGCCGTTGATGAAATTCAGACGATTATTGCCAAACTGCGCGATCGTAAAATCGGCATCCTGATCACCGATCACAACGTCCGAGAAACCCTCGAAATTACCGATCGAGCCTACATCATGCGAGACGGGCAAATTTTAGCCTCCGGGGCTGAAGAAGAACTCTACAGCAACCCTTTAGTGCGGCAGTATTACTTAGGCGACAACTTCGTGCGATAGTCTTTGATAGCAACCACGAACCGAGTAGCGGCGGGTTCGCCTACATATAAATATCCCAGCCCAGATATCTATAAACCCGCCCTCCCCACTATAAAAACACAAGACTGAATTTTAGAATTGAGAAGGTAAATTTTAACTTGAGGAGCGATCGGCAAAAACGCCAAAGTATGAAAATAGCAACGTCCAAATCCTTCAATCCCCTCAACTGGCTGCCGAGAATTTCAGTAATGGACTGGTACATTACCAAAGAACTAATCGGCCCATTTCTGTTTGGCGTCGGACTATTTACATCAGTCGCCGTCACCGTGGGAGCGTTATTTGAATTAGTCCGCAGAGTAGCAGAATCAGGCCTCCCCTACGGCGCCGCCCTGGAAATTTTTCTGCTGCAAATTCCGTACTTTGTAGTATTAGCTTTCCCCATGTCAATGCTGCTAGCAACCTTAATGAGCTACAGCCGACTCTCCAGCGACAGCGAACTCATCGCCCTCCGCAGTTGCGGAGTTAGCGTTTACCGATTGATAATGCCCGCAGTCATTATGAGTTTAATCGTTGCCGGCTTCACCTTTGCTTTGCAAGAATTAGTTGTACCCGCCGCCAGTTACAGAGCCACTTTAACTTTAGACAGAGCCCTGAAGCGAGAAAAACCGACATTTCAAGATCGAAATATTATTTACACAGAATTTCGCAAACCCGAAAAAGGTGGCGAAGAAATCCTGTCCCGCTTTTTTTATGCAGAACAGTTTGACGGCCAGCAAATGAAAGGTTTAACAATTATCGATCGCTCCGCACCAGGTCTCAATCAAATCGTTTCTTCAGAATCAGCGACTTGGAATCCCTCAGAAAACACCTGGGATTTTTTCAACGGCACCGCTTATATAGTAGCTCCAGACGGCTCTTACCGCAATATAGTTAGGTTTCAACACCAGCAGTTGCAACTTCCCCGCACGCCCTTAGATTTAGCTGCGAGAGTGCGAGATTTCAAGGAAATGAATATTGCTCAAGCTTTAGAGCGTTTGGAAATCATTAAAAACAGCGGCGATGCACCGCAAATTCGCAAACTCCGGGTGCGAATTCAAGAAAAATATGCTTTTCCCTTCGTGTGCTTGGTATTTGGTTTAGTGGGAGCCGCTTTGGGAACTCAACCGCGGCGATCGGGCAAAGGCACGAGTTTTGGTATTAGCGTAGTGGTGATTTTTACTTACTACGTATTTTCTTTCGTCACCAGTTCTATGGGCGTGAAAGCTGTTTTAACACCGATTCTATCGGCTTGGTTGCCGATCGCCTTTGGCTTAGGAATCGGCGGATTGTTGTTGGGAAGAGCCGCCTCTAGGTAAGTTTTACCAATCAAATTGGGAATTGAGAATTGGAAAAATTAACAGTCGTAGGGTGCGTCGCTCAAGAAAAATCTCTAACTCAATATCGACAATCTCATGGCGACGCACCTTATACCATTTCTCCAAATTTTTACTACAAAAAAGTGTTAGGTTTGTTTCTTCCATCCGTGTTTTTCAGGTGCGGATCTGTAAAAATGTCTGTCAAATTCCGGCATTGTCAAGGGCGACACACCCTACAATTCAACCGGGTTTTTCAGGTGCGGATCTGTAAAAATGTCTGTCAAATTCCGGCATTGTCAAGGGCGACACACCCTACAATTCAACCGGGTTTTTCAGGTGCGGATATGTGAAATTTTCTGTCAACTTCAGGGATTCTCAAGGGCGACACACCCTACAATTCAACTTCTTCCTTCGGGAGCATCTCATTTTTGCAAAAAACATTTTTTTACAGTGCGAGCTCGTATAGCTCGCGACCTTCTTCCTTCTTCCTTCTTCCTTCTTCCTTCTTCCTTCTTCCTTCTTCCTTCTTCCTTCTTCCTTCTTCCTTCTTCCTTCTTCCTTCTTCCTTCTTCTTTCTTCCTTCTTCCTTCTTCCTTCTTCTTTCTTCCTTCTTCCTTCTTCCTTCTTCCTTCTTCCTTCTTCCTTCATTTAAGGATTAGCAAAAGTATTAATTTCGCCGCCACCAATATAGCGTCCCGGAGTCAAAGAGCGAGGTGTAGAAAAAGGTTGCGGTTGAATTGGCTGCCCGCCCTGATTGGTGTTTTGAGGAACTGCTCCAAAGTTAGGCTGGCTTGGCAAATTAATCTGACTTGGTTGAGGTTGTTGAAATTGAGAATTCGCTGAATTGGGAGAGAATTGAGGATTAATGATCTTGTTTACTCCCGTGCTAGGGGATTGCCCGAAATTCGGAATTAGCGGTATTGGTGAAGGTGTGGCGACAGGAAGCGCCACAGGTTGAACTTCCGGTATCAAGCCCGAGTCGGATAAATTAGTTTGATAGGGATTTTTGGGCAAAGCCACCGTTGGAACCTGTGGAGTAATTGTGGGGATGACTGATGCTTTGGAATTTAACCCGGTAAATGATTCAGGAAGTGTAGCTGCCGGGTTTAAAAATTGTTGAGAGTCGCTAATAATTGTATTAGTAGAAGCCGGAAGTGGGGAGATTGTCGCAGGAACATTCCCAGGATTTGCTTTTCCTTGAGCTGTAGCGACCGTTGGCAACAAATTTGCCGGATTTGTCCCAGATCCAAGGGAAGCCGGTCGATCGAGCAATTTAGGGGTGTTTGCACTTTTCACGGCCGCCGCCGTTGCTGAAGTGTCAGCAGCGACGTATTTTTTCATGGCTGCTTGCAGCGGACTCAAAGGCACAGGATTGTCGTTTTGTTTGCTGGAATTACCGCTACCTGATGCTTCCGGTGCACCCGCAGACTCAGGCTCGATCGCTCTTATGCCGGAAATGGTCGTCCCACTGCCAGATAAACTCAAATCAGATGTCGGGTTTGAACTTGGTAAGCTGGAATTTTGCGGGTTATTGTTGACTGTCCCAATCGCAGGATTTTGTAAATTTGACAGCGACACAAATGTGTTGATTGCCGCCGACTTTGGCTCTGAAGAGGGCTTAGGCTTTTCTAAGCCGCGAGTGCGAATTTCGTCGAATAAACCTTTGCCTTTGACTGCTGATGAATTGAACAAGTTCAGTTCAGAATTGGAGCGATTGAACTGATTGACTAGCACTGGCAAGCTGTCGATTTCAGCAGCAATGGCACTATCTTCAGCAGACAGTCCGGGAATCGCATCTGGATTGTTTGAGTTTGCTGCTTCTTCTTCGCCATCTATGCTCAACCTTTCTGGATGTACGGAGACTTCCCAGATAAATAACCCCCCCGCACACAGCACGGCTAGCGGAGCCCAAACCGACGGTTGCGTCCAGTGGCGGAAACGCGCTATTAGATAGCGGACAGATGTAGGAAATTTCTTAAAATTTGACATAGTTTTGCTTCCATCCGAGCCTCGGGACCTAAAACTATTTTCCATAGTCTACCATATCAATCTTGATGATTTTTGCTGTCCCCAGGTAAGTGCGATCGCGATTTTGATTGCAAGTTGCGAAAAACATAATAGCAGAAGCAAGAACTATGAAGGAAGTTCCATTACATATATCTTGTGAAAAGTGCAATTAAGAACGTCCTAACTCTCGGAAACTGTTGCTACAGATGTATGCCACAGGTGAAGCTCGATTGAGTACCGACCGAAATAAGTTTTGCCCAGCAAAATAAAGCGGAAATAATGATAAAATCAGAGTTGACGCGGTGTAGAGCCTTCCAAGCGTGTCAGCCGATCGACCTCAAAGCAAAATGTCAAGGCCGAATTTGAGTAATTGCCCAGCTCCAGACGAAGAGAAAAGTTGAGAGGAAATTAATGAAAAAAGTAGTAGAAGTATTAGCAAATCGGGAAGAACTCATAGAGCGATCGCTCGCGGTTGTCCTGTCCAAAATCCCAGCAGCGATCGCAGAACGTGGAGTTTGCACGATCGCCTTGGCGGGTGGCAGCACACCAGAACCGCTCTACAGAGCGATCGCCACCCAAGACCTGCCTTGGGACAAAATTCACGTTTTCTGGGGTGACGAACGCTACGTTGCGCCAGATCACCCGGACAGCAATCAAAAAATGGCGCGCCTCGCTTGGCTCGATCGAGTAAACATCCCCGCCAGCAACATCCACCCCATGCCCACAGGCGCGGCTGACCCCGCAGCCGACGCCTCGACGCACCAAACCGAATTGCAGCAATTCTTCAAAATATCCGACGGCGAGTTTCCCGCTTTCGACATCATCCTATTGGGCATAGGAGACGACGCCCACACAGCCTCTCTATTCCCCGGCACACCAGCCTTACAAGTCCGTGACTCCCTAATAACCGTCGGCAACAAAGACGGTCAACCCCGCATCACCTTTACATTCCCCTTAATCAACCGCGCCCGGTGCGTCATCTTCATGGTGGCAGGAGCCAGCAAACAACCCGCCCTCAGTCAAATTTTTGCCCCCGCAGCCGACTCCATGACCTATCCAGCCAGACTCATTCAACCAGAAGGCGAACTTTGGTGGCTGCTCGATGCTGCGGCAGGCGTTGCAGTAAAATAGCTGAGAGAGCCTCCAGAGTCAGCACTGTCAGCAGTATTACTAACTCAATCTTTTCCTTCGTTCCGAATGTCACGGCGCGAACTCAGTTGCTAGTATTAGCGAAGCAATATAAGAATTGTGGCGGTTAAAGTTAAAATTTGACCATATACACAACTATTTTTACGAGGCTGATTGGAAAATCTGGCCGATAGCAAGGAGAAATCGATGATTGTCTGTCCCAATTGCAATCACCAGAACCCCGACGGGGCCAGCCAGTGCGAGTCTTGTTACACGCCTTTACCCGTTACCGCCAGTTGCTCAAACTGCGGTGCAGCGGTTCAGACAGATGCAGCATTTTGCGGTCAGTGTGGCTTTAATTTGCGTCCGGGTTCCTACGTTCCAGAAGTTGAGGCGACAGTACCGTCCGTCTCGCCTGTGGGCCCCACAGTGGTATCGCCACTGGTGCCGGACTTAGGATCAACCGAACCGCCGACGATCGCAATGGAACCTCTAGTTACCCCACATCAGGGGCCGAACTTGGAAAAAACTCCCGCCAGCATTCCGACGATTCCAGATCCCTCGCCGTCGCTCTCGGTTCCTGTTACAACAGAATCGGTGACAACAGCACCAAATACCTCTCCCCCGGTTCCCGACCCACAGCCAGCGGGTGTGGCTAAAACTCAACTGCAACAGCAGTCGGCGCGACTGATACACGTTCAGACAAATACGCCGATGGAATTGCCTCACAATCTCGCTGTGATTCACATTGGCAAGCCAAATGACTTGGTGCCGCCAGATATTGATGTTTCGGGATTTGCTAATTCTGAGATAGTTTCTCGGGTACACGCAAATCTCCGGGTGGAGGGAGATGCTTGCTACCTAGAAGATGTAGGCAGTTCTAACGGCACTTACGTCAACAATACTCCCCTGCCCAAGGGAAACCGACATCGGTTGCGACCGGGAGACCGCATCTCTCTGGGAAAAGGAGACCTGGTTACGTTTCTATTTCAAATCTCTTAGATCGAGTTTGGATTGGGCGATCGAAAGTCTAAAATCTAAAATCGCATCTTGAGGCGCTCTACCAAAACTCAATGCTGCCAATGTGATTAAGCTGACCTTGCTACATCCACTCCAGTCTATTCCCGTCCGCAGTTGGATCTTTGAAGACGAAGAGGTCGTCCGGATCGGGCGATCGACGGAAAACCACGTCGTTCTTTTTAGCGCTGTGGTTTCTCGTCGCCACATCGAATTGCGACGCAGCGGCATTAATTGGGAACTGATCAATTTAGGTACCAACGGTACTTACCTCGATGGTAAGCCGATCGCTAAGGTTCCCGTTGTGGACGGTCTGATCGTTCACTTGGCTCGCTCGGGCCCGAAAATTCAAATCAACGTCGGTGGGAATCAGTCCTCAGCCCAGTTAGCACAAACTAGCGTCAAGTCAAGGGATGCTAAGGCAATTCACGCTCCCTCCGGGGGCGCACTGCTTAGCACGATTCCTATTCCCAGCCAAAAAGAAATTGGCACTTCCAGGGAAGAAGACGAGTTAACTGAGGCAGAAAATACTCCCCATTATTCGGAAGAAAAAGAAGAAGAAGAAGAAGAATATTAAATCGACATCTTTGGACGATCGACATTTTTCTTGCAGGCGGCACTCAGGAGTTTATTTATGAGTACATCACAACAGATTGTTAAGCGCAGCGAACTGATCAACCGCCGCACGATCGACCGCCGCACGGCGGAAGAGGTCGGCAGGGTAGATCGGCTTTGGCTCGATCCTCACTCCCAGCGGGCGATCGGCTTTACTTGCAAGTCGGGACTTTTGGGCAACAAAAAACGCTGGTTCGCTTGGGCGCAAGTTGATACGGTGGGCGAAAATGTTTTGGTGACGATTAACCCGGAACTTCCGGAATTGCATCAGCCGGAACAAGCTGTTTGTCCGATCGGCCTTGAGGTACTTACGGACGCAGGAAATAAGGCAGGTACGGTGGTTGACTACCTATTTGATGTCCGGACTGGTTCTGTTAGGGATTACCTGTTTAAATCTAGCGGCTGGCGCGGCGTTTTAGACGGGATTTACTTGTTGCCGGTGCAGGCGATTTCGACGATCGGCAGCAAGCGGGCGATCGTCTCTGAGGCTGCTGTATCCGAACCCGTGCAGTACGCGGAGGGACTGCACCATAAAGTCGGCATGGTAGCCGAGTTTTTACAGGAAGATCTTGACAGAACTCTTAAAAATGTGGCTGGCGTGAAGCGGAACGCTCAAAATCTGGCGGAAAAACTTCAAGATAAAGCTATAGAAGTCAGGGATGTAGCTCAAGAAAAAGTCGCAGAGTTGAAGCGCCAAAGGGATGAATCTGTACCGCCCGATCCGGTGGAACCGCCAGAGTCGGATTTGCCCTGAAGTGCGGCTTTCCCGATCGAGAAAGTAGCTGCTTGCCGATCGCATTTTTGGGGTGGCCGGCACCCGAAAGCTCGATCGGTACAGAGTACGCGAAATAGAGGCTTTCTGGGCGAGGAATTCCAGTGCTCAAAGCATTGTATTTTAAAGGTATCGCATCAATACGAAAAATGTTAGCAACCCTAAAAGACCTATGCTGTTTGAGAGAACCAACTCCTATTTTATCTAGAACCCGCAGCCTTAATAATTGGTTAACTTCTGTAGGGGCAAACAGCAATTCGCCGATCGTCGCAGACTGTCGCCCGATCGACAACTCGAATCAGCGGTGCAACCAGCACTCGTCTGAGTTGAATTCTCCGATCGATCTGTGGGAAAATGGTCACTCCACCGATCGATCGGCCCAGATGGGCGATCGGCCGGGTAGCTCCATCCGAGATTCAATCGATCGAGAACTTCGCACTGCTGTCAATCGCGGCCAAGTTCACCAGATTAATATCGTGTTTGGTGGCGATCGAGGACAGGCAAAGTTCGCACCTGGAGTCCAAGCCAACAATCAAAAGTTTGTTCAAATGCCTCAAGCAGTCAAAACTTCAACTTTTACGGCAAAGCGAGGGAGTAGCGGCGCACTGACAACGCCTTTAAGCATCAAATCTTTTGCGGTTTTATCGCAAAAATTGGTTCTTGAAGCATCCCCGTTTCAGTCATGCGGGGGAGTGTCAAAACATCAGTGATTACCTTAACTCTGCTACATCCTATTCAGTCTGTCCCAGTTCAAAGTTGGTGTTTTGAATCCGAATCTGTGGTTCGGATCGGTCGATCGAACGACAATGATGTAATTATTTACAGCGCTGTAGTTTCCCGCCACCACGTAGAGCTGTGGAATCATTCTTATGGCTGGGAAATTATTAATTTTGGCGCTAACGGCACTTATGTAGATGATAAGCCGATCGCTCAGGTATCGGTAGCGGACGGGATGACAATTCGCTTGGGCAATTCCGGACCAAAAATCCGAATCCGGGTGGGGGCGACGAATGTGCAACCGAGCCCAAAAACTCGACCACCACAGCGCGAACTCACCGACAAAAAGGCCGAAGTTTCACAAGACAAATCAACAGCTTGGTCTGGGCCTAGGAGAATCATGGAAGACGATGATGGAGCGCTGACTCACATCGATTTTGAATGACCCGCTGCTATCTATGGGAGCTAGCAAATTTCAACAAAATTCAGGCTGCATTGCATTCGATCGTCTGGTCAGTTAATATAGCTGAATTTTCAAGTTACCCATTTTCATACCCTGATTAAGCAACGTCATTCTCTAATACCCGCTCAACCTTCAACCGATAAGATTTGAGGGATATCGCTCGATATTACTTCTGTTTCGCTGCTTGCCCAGCGGCGGTAATCTAAGAGCAATTGATACATCAATCGCTGTTTGACGCTTAGCAGTACACTCTTGAGCAAGCCGTTGCCCGTTGCTTCTAAAATTGGTTTGGGCGTCAGCCAAAACGGTGGCGGTAACTCGACTTGCACCTCTAAATCCGCTTTTCCCTTCAAGTACGCTACCCCACTATTTTGATGTACGTAAAGCTTTCCTTTAAGATTGAGAGCAAAGCGATCGTTTATATAATCCACACCAAGAATCGAGCAGGCGACTGACTCCAAATTGATTGCGCCCTCCGACTGCGCCCATACCCTCATGTCTACTGTGGGTTGAATGCTGAGCATCATAAATTGTAACGGTCGCATTTTCAGGCGGAAACAGTCATCGCTTAGTTGCTCTGTGCGAGTACGATCGACTAAAGCGTTTACCAATCGCCTCGGCTGGCGCAGATAATGTTGAATGGGAACCCGTTCATCTGGTACGGCGATCTCAACGGATTGGGAAGCATTAAAACGGGTATACATGAGAATATGTCAATATGTGGGATTCGTAAGGATATCTTAATAAACTATAACTTTTTTAAGGTGATTTGAGTCGCGCACTAACTCGCCCACTCGCCCCATCTCATCCGAGAAATAACGGATAAAAGCTTTTGGGACTCAGGCTAATTTTTTCATCATACTTGCTGGCTGATGAGAGTAAAGCAAACATTTGTAACGCAAAATTGCCGATTATTATGAAAATTTCCTTAGCAAAGCCCTCGAAGAGGATCGCACATCTCGGCCCTGTAGGTACCAATGCAGAAACAGCGGCTCAGGCTTATGTCAATTGGTTGAGCCGGGAAACTAACTCCGAATGCACCCTGTATCCTTATTCCACCATTTCTCAGGCACTAGAGGCATCTGCCTCCGGGCTGGTTGATTACTCAATTGTGCCGGTAGAAAATTCCATAGAAGGTAGCGTCACTGTCACCCTAGATACCCTGTGGCGGCTGGATGCACTGCGAATTAAACACGCCCTGGTTTTGCCGATTTCCCACGCACTGCTGTCAAATGCTCAAAATTTTAACCAGATTCAAAAAGTTTACTCTCACCCGCAAGCCCTAGCTCAGTGTCAATTGTGGTTGGCCGAGTTTATCCCACAGGCTCAGTTGATTCCGGCTAATTCAACGACGGAAGCGTTGCACTATCTAGAAGATAGCAGTATAGCGGCAATCTCTTCGCCAAGAGCCGCCGAACTCTACAAATTGCCCGTGCTAGCGAGCCCGATTAATGATTATCCCGACAATTACACTCGATTTTGGGTACTTGGCTCCGATGCAGGAAAATTAGGAAACTTCGCAGAATCCCACGAGTCATCAATGACATCCGGCACCACACTAGCGGCTAACTCGCACCTAGATTCAACTTCGGCGAATTGTACTCACACGTCACTAGCTTTTAGCGTACCTGCTAATATGCCCGGAACATTGGTAAAACCTTTGCAAGTATTTGCCAGTCGCGGTATTAACCTAAGTCGCATTGAATCTCGGCCGACTAAGCGATCGCTCGGAGAATATATCTTCTTTATGGACGTGGAAGCCGATGCTTGTTCTACATTAGTGCGATCGGCACTAGAAGAGTTAAAAAAACACACGGAAACTTTAAAAATCTTTGGTTGCTACACTGTACTGTCAGTAGTATGATTGTATTAATACTTAGGGGGCTAGCGAGATGAATGCTGATGAACTTCTCAAGCGATATGCAGCCGGAGAAAGAGATTTTCACGAATCCAACTTAATAGGTGCTTCCCTGTCACAAGCTTCCCTACTTCATATTTGCCTCGCCTGTGCCAATTTAAAGGACATAATTCTAGCTGAAGCAGACCTAAGTGGGGCTAACTTAATTGGTGCAAACCTCGAAAATGCTTGTCTGATCATGGCGGATCTGAATGGGGCAGATCTCAGGGGATCGAAGCTAACTCGTGCCAGATTAACAGGGGCTGAGCTGATTAATGCAAACCTGGAAAACGCCAACTTGGGAGACACGAAAATGATTGGTGTCAACTTAACCGGGGCAAACTTGTATAAAGCGAACTTGATGGAAGCCAACCTGATAGATGCTTGCTTAGATGAAGCCAATCTCGAAGGAGCAAATCTCAGTGAGGTAAAACTGCGGGGAGCAAGTCTCAGAAGAGCCAACTTGAGAGGAGCATTTTTGTCTGAAAGTAACCTTCAGGATGCGGATTTGAGAGAAGCTGATTTGCGCGGTGCTAATTTGAGCGGGGCATTTTTGTGCGGCGCTAACCGCGAAGGCGCTAAGTTAGATGAGGCTACAAATTTAAGCAGGGCAATTCAGTTTTGCATCAGACAAGTCTGAAATCAGGCAATATATCCGCACATAATCCGACAGCTAAGGACTAAAAAATATAGTATTCATTTGGCTAAAAGTGCAGTTAATTTGCTCCTGTACCTTAGAAAAATGAACCTGCATCTTTAGTATTTCTTTCTTAGAATTAGCTTCGGCAATCTTACTTTCCAAAGCTAGCAAGTTGCGATTGAGAGTTTCTACTCGTACAGTTTGGTCGTCTAAATCTATCTTCTCTTTTGCTACCTTATCCAACTCTATTTGCTTGCGAACCCAGGCTTGTCGAACGGAGTTCTCATCGCCTTTCTGAAGAGCTAGCAAAACTCGCTGCTGCCACTGATTGGCTTGGGATTCAGATTGATTGTACTGCCACTGAATCCGCAGTTGGGCTGAAATCGCGCTGCCAACAGCCTGACGAAGTTCTTTGAGAGGTTCCTGAATTTCTAAGATTAATAAATCCCAAAAATTCATCAGTTCGCTGGTAAAGCCTTCGCGTTCTACAGAGGCTACTAATGCTTCTAAGAGCAACAAATTGGGTTCCATCTGCTGCACAGTTGTCTCAAATATTAACTGTGCTTCTGATAACTGCCGATCGCCTTTTTCTGAGACTGTACTGGCTGAGTTCTTTAAGATTTTTTGAGTCCTGTCTGTCGCTGTTTCTGAATCTAAACTTGCAGGTACGAAGGCTTGTAATTTTTCGCGGGCGATCGCGCTCAGCCTTTCTCGCAGCAAATCGCAGGCCGCCCGCTGCACTGGCCCTGTTTCGCTTTGACAAATCTTGATGACTATTTTTAAGCCTGCATCGCCGTAATTGAAGGCTTCCTTTAGCGCTGCAATCCGATGTTCGCTGACTGAACTAGACAGTCGGTGTCTGACTCCTGCTAGTCCGCCGAGTACCACACCGCCCACCGGAGGCGGCAGTTGACCGCCTCTAACTGCATCGTATGGTTTCGGTTCGAGATTTTCTAACACAAGCATTTATAGCAGTTGACAGTTGACAGTTGACAGTTGACAGTTATAGCACTATCCACTGCTAACAGTTCCCAGCCATTCCCTTTGCTTTTCGGAACAAAAAGTTTAAAATCGGTGTTTTTCCGATGGAACAATGTTTGGGACGGTTGCCTCGGAGTTGTTATCCGAGGCAGAACTGAGGATGCTTCAGTTCTGTGAAAATTGACTACTTGAGCGTATCTTTGAGTACAGTCCTTGCTGCCAAGTGATTGCGAGTGGAAGTTAAAATTTCGGTTTCGCGTTCCAATCTCGCAGCAGTATCTTGCAATTCTAAAAGAGTTTGCTGTTCTGTAGCTGCACCGTAAAGGTAGCTGGCTACCCAGTAGGATAGTTCTGTGGGCAAACTGGGAATGTCTTCGGGTAGGTCGATCGGCTGATCCATCAATTTGCTAGAGAGGCGAACTACATCGCGAAGCAGTTGTTCGACTTCTTTGCCCAAAGATCGGAGGTCTTTTTGTGGCGGTTCGTCTTCAATCCATTCTACTAAACCGACTAAATAGGGTTTTTCCCGAACGGCGTCGAGGACTCGGAACCGCTGCTGTCCGAGAGTCATGATTTTCATGCGATCGTCCGGGAGGCGCTGACAGTGAATGACTTCGGCGCAACAGCCAACGCCAGAGACTTTGTTTTGGTTCGGGTCCCACATGAGCACACCGAAACGGCGATCGCCCTCCAGAATCGTGTTCATCATAATTCGATAGCGAAACTCGAAAATTTGCAGTGGCAGCGGTCTACCTGGAAATAGAACCACTTCCGGCAAGGGAAATAAGGGGAGTTCGCGAACTGCTACAGAGGAGGAGGATGCCATTGTCGCTCAAAGGTGACGGTACTTGCGCTTCTTTTTCTTACTTTAACTGATTTGAGTAATTCCGGGCGGGGGTGAGGGGCGATCGGCGGAAAATGCGGTTAAGGGCGATCGGCCCTTTAGGCTGATGCGTAGGGTCAGAAACCGGGTTTTTCCGCAAAATCCTGGTTTTTTACCCACAGATTAGATAAAAAACCCGGTTTATTTCGGCTGATGCGTCAGCCTTGCATAACTTATTTACCGCGCCCAAGGTACTTGAATTTCAATACCTACTTTTTCACCGAGGTCGATCGTACTATTAGCCAAATCAACAGCACCAGAGATCCCAACTCCGATCGCAGCCGCCCCCGCTACAATACCTTTTAAACATTTCTTTAATCTCGGTCTATCCCATTGATCTTTCGGTTTATTAATTTCAGTTTCGACATCTTGAATATCGATAATTATATCATCTCGAATATCTTCAGGAAACTGCATTGCGGTTTCTCGCATGGATGAAATTAGTTTGAGAAGTTCTACTGTATTGGCGTTATCGATATGAATACCACCAGAGGCTGTTTGTTGGGCGCTGTCTTTGACTTCGTTAGCGATAGCTACGCTGCCGATTTGTGCGCCGGGAAAGTTGTTATTTTGAGGATAATTTTGAGTCATTTTTTTACCGTCGATGTTGATGTTTAATTGAATGCTAGAAGTATCTCCAGAGTCAAGTTGATTGATTCCAGAAAGTCGCTCTTTCTCTTCCCATTGTTGCAAATTATCTGGGAAATCTTCCATCAAGCGGCGCACCTGAACCATTTGATAAGATTTGTCGCATTCGACTTCGTATCGGTGGTTTGCCAAACGGCGGCGCAGCTTTTCAAAATCGTAGAGGTGAGGGTCTTGGCTGCCTTGGCATTGCTGACAATTGCAAGGGATGAATTCTTGGTATTTTAGGCGTTTATCATAAGTAGCATGAATTTTCCAGAGTTCGTGGCGGATGCGGTCTAAAAGAGATTTTTTCTGGTTGCCGGAAACTCGAATGCGGATTTCTCGTTGGTGGTAATTCTCGATAACTTCGGCTTTGGCGTAATTGTCGGCGAGGATGACTCCATCGCGCCAGACAATATCCCCCCTACCCTTTGGTAAATCGGATTGAGGGCGGTAGATTAACAAGTGCATTTCTACGATGAAGCGGGTAATGATGCCTTTGGGCATGAAGTCGTATTCGTAGCGCAAAATCAGGTTATCGGTGTCGTCCCAGGCGTAGTTGGGCGTTTCGAGGGGGAGAAGTTGCGGGGCGATGTATTTTCCGGGTTGGCAGGGGATTTCGTAACACAGTTTGAAGTGTTTCATCAAGTGCAGCAGTTCGTCGTGCAAGTCTCGGTATTGTGTGTCGCCCCAGATTTGCTTGAGATTTTCTCGGGTGAAATACCCGCAGTTGGCGATGATTTCTGCGTTATCTGTGACTTCTCCATTGTCGGTGACTTTTTTGTTGCCGATGAGTTTGTAAACAGCGTTGGTTGCCAATTCGGGACGCAAGATGACTATGTTTTTGAGGATGGGATCTTTTTGGAAATGCAGGATGATGCCCAAGTCGTGGAGGTATTTACTGAGACTCAACATCGCTGTTTTATCGGACTTTTTGAAGCCTTGGCTGACGCAAATGTTGAAAAATTCACCGACTTCGATATGGGTTTGGCGTTGGGAATAGTTTTCCAAAACATAGCGGACGTTTGCCCAGCGTTTGGGGATGGGCGTGCTGATGTGTTCGAGGGTGGCGATGCGGTTTTGCAGGGCGCGTTGGAGGTCTGCGAGTCCGCGATTGGTGGCGAGATTGGTAGGGAAATCTTTTTCTAGGTTGCGAAAGTCACGCCGTTGTTGGGAGAGGCTGATTTCGCAGCGGATGTCTTGTTTTTCGTTTTGGACGAGGAAGACGGGACTGCCCTTGCTGAGGAGTTCGATGATACTCAGCCAGTAGCAGAGGTTGGGGTTTTGGCGGCGGTTATCGACGAGGAGGACATATAGAGAACGTTCGGTGAGGAAAAATTGGTGGGTGGCGTGGTAGATTTCCTGTCCGCCAAAGTCCCAGAGGTGAACGCGGAAAGGTTTGCCGTTGGGTTGTGGGAATTCCCAGCGCATCACATCGATGCCTTCGGTGGAGGGTTCTCGTTCTTTGAGTTCGTAGTTGGGGTTGAGGAGTTTGTTGGCTAGGGTGGTTTTGCCCGCTTCGCCTTCGCCGACAATCAAAAGTTTGGCTTCGTTGAGTTCTTCGGTAGCATTGGGGTCACGAGTTTGGAAGTAGAAATCGAGAATGTTACGCACATCCCTAGGATTTCCAGATAATTTATTTTTCCCTAGGATTTCCGGCGGAATTGGTATCGGATTACCCCGCAAATCCAATTTTTGCAGCTTGTCCATTTTGCGCAGAGATTCGGGAATTTCTGCTATCTGATTGTTAGTGAGGTCAAGCTCTGTCAAATTCGACAGTTGCCCCAGAGCTTCGGGAATTTTTACTATCCTATTGTTACTGAGGTAAAGGTGTGTCAAATTCGACAGTTGCCCCAGAGCTTCGGGAATTTCTGCTATCTGATTGCTACTGAGGTAAAGCTCTGTCAAATGCGACATTTTCTCCAGAACATCTGGAATTTCTGCTATCTGATTTTCCCAGAGGTAAAGCTGTGTCAAATTCGACAGTTGACCCAGAGCTTCGGGAATTTCTGCTATCCGATTGCTCCAGAGGTAAAGCTGTGTCAAATTCGACAGTTGACCCAGAGCTTCGGGAATTTCTGCTATCCTATTGTTACTGAGGTAAAGCTGTGTCAAATTCGACAGTTGCCCCAGAGCTTCAGGAATTTCTGCTATCCGGTTTTCACCGAGGCTAAGCTGTGTCAAATTCGACAGTTGCCCCAGAACAGCGGGAATTTCTGCTATTTGATTGCTATTGAGATCGAGTTGTGTCAAATGCGACATTTCTCCAAAAAATTCTGGAATTTCTTCTATCCAGTTGCCACTGAGATAAAGCTGTGTCAAATTCGACAATTTTCCGAAGAATTCTGGAATTTCTTCTATTTGATTTTCACTGAGATCTAGATGTGTCAAATTCGACATTTTCCCCAAAATCTCTGGAATTTCTTCTATCTGATTGCCATTGAGATCGAGTTCTGTCAAATTTGACAGTTGCCCCAGAACATCTGGAATTTCTGCTATCTCATTGCCACTGAGGCTAAGCCGTGTCAAATTCGACATTTTTCCCAAAATTTCTGGAATTTCTGCTATATCATTGAAACGGAGGTCAAGCTGTGTTAAATTTGACAGTTGCCCCAGAACTTCTGGAATTTTTGCTATCTGTGAATCCCAAATCTGCAAACATCGCAATTTAGAGAATTTACCAATTAATTCGGGAATCTCTGGCAGCGCCGTTTCGGACAAAGAGAAAGTCCTAATGTTCTCCAATTTGCCGAGACTTTCAGGTAGGGATTCTATAGGATTTGCCCACAGGTAAAAACCTTTCAGATGTTGAAGTATTTCGATTTCATCTGGCAAAAAATTAAGTTTATTTCCACCAATTTTCAGGGTTTCGAGTAGCTTAAGATTTTTAATCTGTGGGGGTACGATCGCAATTCCATTTTCCCGACAATCCAGATAAACAAGCTGATGTAGCTGAAAAATACAATCGGGCAGTTGGGTAAACCGATTTTTAGGCAAATGCAACGCCTTGAGATTCACCAGTTGACTCATTTCATCAGGCAAACTGGATAAGGCATTAAAACCAAGTTGTAAGATTTTGAGATTGGTAAGCTTACCAATTTCAGGAGGCAATGCCGTTAATTTGTTGCCCAAGCCTTCATATTCATCAATCCACTTCCCCAAAATCAAACGCTGAAGCTGCGTGCACTTGCCAATCTCCGGCGGCAATTCCTCCAACCCCAACCCCGACAAATCCAATACTTTGGAGCCCTCTGAGGCGGCTTTATCGATTAACTGCAACAACTCCTCTCTCGTCATACCCTCGATCTCTCCGTAGTCTTCATTTATTGTGACAGTATTTTTTGTTTGGTGGGGACTTATAGCAGTTGACAGTTGACCGTTGACAGTTACTTTGGCCACCCGTGAGGAATCTAAGAAACCGGGTTTTTATGGGTTTCTGCGCTGTTACCAACAATTTTCGTAAAAACCCGGTTTCTGGCCACCCGCGCGTCATCTAAGAAACCGGGTTTTTTTGAGTTTCTACGACTTTAACGCGTCTTCTCTGCAAAAACCCGGTTTCTGGCGATCCGTGCATAATCTGGAGACGAAAAAAGCTCGGAGTGTGGAAAATTTGTTAGACTGGAATTGTTAGCTAACGAGTCGATCGACCGTACTTTGCACGCAAGGTGAATCATTATGCTCCAAGCATTTGAAGGGATTTACAGAAATGGAGTCATCGAACTTTTAGAATTTCCGGAAAACATTTATGAAAGCCGCGTGCTAATTACTTTTCTAGCTGCGCCATCCATACCCAAATCGCCTACATTTATCCAGTTTGGAATGTTTGCAGGCCCTGGGCAATCCACCGAAGCGGATTTCGAGATTGCACAGTTTCAAGGGGATGCAGGCGATGAATTGGATTGGTCGTAGCTGCCAATGAAATATGTCATCGATACCGCTCGTAAAAACCTGGACAAAGCTACCCAAAAGTAGTCAATGTTAGACATCTACGTTAGTAATTTTAGTCCACAGTCCTAAAACTACAGGAATAA
>NZ_JAEQCT010000004.1:0-2967 GCF_020738205.1 Microcoleus sp. PH2017_24_DOB_U_A | reverse complement strand
AATTACGTGTTTTTCTACGAGCTGCATTTGACTCGACATGAGTAAATGTATTGTGCTTTGTATTATATACGAGTTCCTGCGAGCGTCAACATGGCTGGTAAAAAATTATAATGATTCCAAACGCAGATTTCTCTGACGCAAGACGCCCACATCTGTCATCCAATGGCACGGAGGCAAAAACAAATTGAACTACGGGCAAATAGTCTCGCGCCGCCACAATTTGCTCAAAAAGCTACCCAAATAGTTAAGGATGGGTAGCTTTGTCCATAAATTAAGTTACAGTTCCTAACCCAGAAGCAACAACCGATCGCCCGGAGCTGAGTTTGGGCTCGCTTGCTTGGGAGCGAAATTAACTGCGGTTGTCCTTGGCAATTCGCGATCGGCTGCTGCTCGATCGCATCTGGGACGAATGCTCGATCGACAGTTGGGCGCCTACTCTCTTGACGAAAAACTCGGTTTCTTCCTAGATACGCAAATTTCCCAGCTTCTGATTTTGGGTAGAAACCGGGTTGATGAGCGGTAAGTGCTAATTTGTGTTGAAACCAATATTTAAGCTGTACTGCATTTAAGTCGGTCTTTTTCAATTGCCCTGTCAAAATAACGTCAAATTCTCTGGCTTGTGGCCCTCCGAGGGCGATTTTCCCGATCGCCCCCTCGGAGTCCACTGAGAAAGTAGCGAAGGTTGAAGAGTGGCGCAGCCCGATCGCGCGATGAAACAAATCCCTCTACAACATTATAAATTGTATATTTTAATTCCCTATTCCTTGTTCTTGTCCCCCCCCATCCGCTTCTCCCCCTCGAACATCACAGACAATAGAACTCTTGCAAAAGTCAAATTTACCCCCCGCAAGTCCCCTCGAACTTCGGGGGGAAACAAGAATAATCTTACCCCCTCCCCGAACTCGCGGGGAGGGCTGGGGTGTGGTGCTTTGTATTTTTGTAAGAGATCTAATGTTTTTGGTGCAGCAGCTAATTCCTCCGGTGGTGGCTGCACGATGTTTCTGCCGCCACGCCCATTCAATCGGTTTTTAGCGAAAACCCTTTCAACGAACAGGTGAAATTTCCTTGATTTTTTTACCGGATTGCCTTCCCCGGACTGCGTTGTGTGCAAATTATAGCAGATGTTGAATGAAGGAAGAAGGAAGAAGGAAGAAGGAAGAACGGAGAAGGAAGAAGGCGATAAAGGCTGCGCTCGGGGGGTAAAAAGAAGTCTGAACTCAGAAGTCAGAAGCAATCGACTCCATGGGGAAAGGGCCATTAAGAGCGTCCTAACCGTCAGGGTGGATGGGCTATATATGCCGAACACCTTAGTAGAAGATTGCTCTTCGGTATTTGGGGTTTTGAGGGGATTCGCTGCCCGAAAAACAGGGTTTACAAGTAGGTGGCAGCGGCATCGAGAACAAGTGCTGCCTCGCCTTGTTGAGGTAAAATTTAACCCCGCGCCGGTAACAAGGCTGGCGGCAGATTTGCCTGTGTCGCGCCCTAGGTATTTTCATTCATCGGTGCTTTGGTTTTTACCTTGACCGCAGACTGGATCGGGGATTGGTGAAAGTTGGGAACAGACTTTACTGTAAAAAAGTAAAGCATTTAATTTGCGACAATAATTCCTCCCGCGATCGCGCCCTTGACGCTTAGGCAAGCATCACCTGCTCGAAGGCAAATAGATCTGCCTTCGAGTATCCTTACTTACACCCCCGGTTTTGAGACCGCAAAAATTTACCCAGAATCTTATATTCCGAATTCTTAGTATTGACAGTGAAACAAAGTTAATCTAATGTGTTGTAATTGATATAAGTAAAGTCCAATAAGCGAGGTACGGTCAATGGCAGAAACAGCTACAGCACCCTTAACAGGAAAAGGTCTGCTTCAAAAAATCAAAGGCAGCGATTTGCCGCGCAGAGAACTTGCAAAGCTTTGCGGCTACTTCACCGTCAGCAAAAGTGGAGAAACCCGGATTAACTTGGCTGAGTTTTACGATGCAGTGTTAGCTGCTAAGGGAATTGAGCTAGAGAAGTCGAAAGCAGACGGACGCGGACGAGAAGCGAGTTATCGCGCTAGCGTTCACAAGAATGGCTCGATCGTGATCGGGGCAAATTATACCCAAGAAATGGGATTAAAGCCAGGTGACGAGTTTGAAATTAAACTCGGATACAAGCACATTCGCTTGATTCAGATCGATGTGGACAGACCGGAAGTGGAAGTGGAAGAAGAGGAGGATACAGAAGAATAGAGGCGATCGCGATGCAGTCTGCCGATAGCAAGGCGACTGGATTTGATATTCGCTACAGAAGTATTTGCGCGCCAACCTTCGATTTAACTGATGAGCTGTCTTGACTATTTCTATTTTCTCTTGTCCCGCAAAGACTACAGTGCCTCTGAACTTCGCAAAAAGGGGCAAGAGAAAGGTTTTGGCAATGAGGAAATATTGGAGGCGATCGCGCAAATTCAAGACCGGGGCTATCAGTCTGACACTCGCTTGGTGGCAAACTCGATCGCCTCTGCTACGGGCAAATACGGGAAATCGGCCATCAAGCGCAAGTGCCTGCAAAAAGGAATTACTAGCGATTTGTTCGAGCAAGTCTGGGAGGAAGAAATTGCCGAAAATCTGGACTCGGAAGCCGCAAAACTCGCCGAATTAAAAGCCAAAGTCATGCGGAAATACAAGATCGATGCTTGGAGTAAAGTAGATCCGAAAACCAAGGGCAAAGTCTTGAACTACCTGCAATACAGGGGCTTTAATGCTTTTGAACTTTTGCGGCAGTGGCAAACAGAAGAAGATGAAGGGTTAACTTACAGGGCGAAATAGTTATCTAAACTTAGTCAAAGCTCGCTGGACAAGATAAGTCTAGAATTGAGATAATATCTGCAATGCCGAAAACCAAGGCTCAATTATCCGGTTTGTAAACCGCAGTTCTGTCTGTACTAGCCAGCCTGTTAAGGTCGAGAAGGAAGTCCACAACTCGTTAA
>NZ_JAEQCT010000129.1:0-27693 GCF_020738205.1 Microcoleus sp. PH2017_24_DOB_U_A | reverse complement strand
TCTGGAAAGCGCGTTAATCGTGGATTATATCGGTCAAAAGATGGAAGCAAAATTAATGCAGACTGCAATGGCGCTGCGAACATTTTGCGAAAAGTAGCGACAACTTTAGGGCTATGCCTAAAAGGAGTCAGTAGGGGCGCTTTGATTTCGCCTTTGAAAGTTCGCATCTGGACTCTTCAAGAATCCCCGTCCCGGAGCGGGCTGGGGAGTATCAAATTAATCTCAAATGATTGATAATTTTAGCAAAAGATTGCTGAAAAGTCTCTGGCATTCTGCGCTAGCTGTCATCTACCTTCTTGAAGCTAAATTAAATTTATGTCTAATATTTTAGAAGAAGCCCAAGTGGCTGCCGATCGCCAAAACTGGCCTCTTTTAGTTGAATGCTTGCAGCAATTGACAGCAAACGGTAGTCAGCAGCCGGAAGAACATATTTTAGAAAAGGCTGTCAGTTTAGCAATCGCAGCCTTAAAATGGGGGGATTTTCAAGACCGCTGGGAAATTGCTAAGGTATTGCCCAATCTGGGAAATGGCGCGATCGCACCTTTAATCGCCTTGCTTGAAGACGAAGATGCAGATACAGAGCCCCGGTGGTTTGCCGCCCGCATCCTCGGAAAGTTCGTGAAGCCTAGCTATCCCAAAGGCAATCGCCCGGAAGTGATGCAAGCTTTAGTAAAATTAATCGAAAATTCTGATGAAGAATTGAGCCAAATTGCGGCGGAAACTCTAGGAAATTTCGGCACGAGTGCGATCGAATCCCTGACAACTCTCCTACAACAAGCAGACTCGCGACAGTTTGCTACAGCAGCCCTCGCCCAAATTCGGCGCCCCGAAATTATCCCACCGCTGTTGAGTGTAGTCACGGATTCTCAAGTTGCGGTGCGTGCTTGCGCTATTGAGGCGTTGAGTAGTTTTCACGACTCTCGGATTCCGTCGGTACTGGTAGGTGCACTCAAAGATCCGGCGACAGCAGTCAGAAAGGAAGCGGTGCGGGCTCTTGGGGTGCGCGCCTATTTAGATGCAGAATTAGATTTAGTTAAGTTGCTCAAACCTTTGCTTTGGGATATCCGTTTAGAAGTTTGTCAGGAGGCGGCGATCGCAATTGGGCGACTGAAAACCGATGCTGCGGCGGCGGCTTTATTTGAATTGTTGCGATCGCCCGCAACTCCCCTTGAATTGCAAATCGAAACTGTGCGTGCCCTCGGCTGGAGTGAAACCGCTGCCGGTTTAGAATATTTGCAAAAAGCGCTGATCTGGCGATCGGCTGCTGATTTAGAAGGCGAGGTATTGACAAGTAATTCTGCAATTCCAATTATCGATGAACACCGATTAATTCAAAACAAGAATCCTGCTGTTTGTCAAGAGATTGTCACTGTTTTGGGGCGAGTGGAAAAGCCGGAATTAAAAACCAAAGCTGCTGAAATTGCGATCGATTTGCTAGAGGGCAATCATCCCGCCGTGCAGTCTTCCCAAATCAAACAATCTTTGGCTTTAGCGTTAGGACAATTAGGAGATATCAGAGCGGTAGATGTGTTGATTCAACTGTTGGCAGATGCCGATAACAGCGTCAGACTGCATAGTTTATCAGCACTCAAACGGCTGGGTGGGGGAGAGGTTCGGCAGCAATTAGCAAGTTTAGTCGATCGTCCAAGTCTCGAACCCAGATTAAAACAGGGAATTGCGATCGCCCTGCAAGAATGGCAAGAGAATTAGGATGCAATAGCAGAATTAAGAAAAGACGGCGAATAGAATTCGCGACTACACAAACGATGTCCGCCTCCGCGGACTGAAGAGGATAAGGTAATTTCAACCGGACACTCTTTAACCCGCGGAGGCGGGTTTTGTCTGTTTAGGCGCGGTTTCAACCGCCGTCTGTCTTCTTCTGTCTTCTTTACCTCTTTTCAATAGGCAATCGCACCCCGAAAGTCGAGCCGAGTCCCAGGCCGGGACTTTGGGCCCAGACAGTGCCGCCGTGGAGTTCCACGAGATGGCGGACGATCGCCAATCCGATTCCCAGCCCGCCGTAATTGCGTGTATGACTGCTGTCAGCTTGGCGGAAGCGATCGAACACAAACGGCAAAAACTCCTTGCTGATGCCAATTCCCGTATCGCTAACGGCGATCGTCACAGAGTGAACCGGAGACGGAGACAACATGGCACTACCAGCCGATCGCGGTTCCCCCTCCTCCGAGAGCCTGATTTCCACGCTACCGGACGGTGGCGTAAACTTAATGGCATTCGAGACCAAATTCCACACTACCTGCTGCAAACGAGTAGCATCGCCCCTCACCAAGCTCACCCCTTCGCCATAAAAAGTCGCCAATTCAACTCCCCGAGCTTCAGCATCAGGGGCGAGCGCTTTGACTGCGGTTTCTACAATCGGCACCAAATCCACGGGGCGCAGCTTCAAACATACTTTGCCACTCACAATCCGGGAAACGTCCAGCAAATCCTCAATCATCTGAGTCTGCAACCGCCCGTTTCGCTCGATCGTCTCCAAACCCACAGCCGTTTTTTCGGCACTCAACTTGCGCTGTCGCAGTATCTGGGCCCAGCCGACAACTGCATTCAGAGGCGTCCGCAACTCGTGAGAAAGCGTTGCCAAAAACTCGTCTTTAATCCGGTTGGCCTCCGCTGCTTCCCGGTAAAGCCGCGCATTATCGATCGCCACCGCCGCATCCCGCGCCAAATCCGAGAGCAAAATCAAATCGCCCTCGCCGCAGCGGCGGCCGGACTCTCCGCACAGCAACGAAATCGCTCCCAGCGTCCGCCCGCGAGCGATCAGCGGCACGCAGATTGCCGACAGCGGGTTCTGGTAGCACAGCACTTCCAACAGTTCGTTGTCCGACAGCACCGCCTCGATCGCCCAATGCGGTATTTCTGGGTAGAGCTTCGATTCTCCAGTCCGCAGCACCTTTGCTACTCCGTGGCGTCCCTGGGGGTCTACCGGCAAACGGCGATTGATTTGCCACAACAGAGCGACTTTGCTCGGATCTGAGTGAGCAACTGCTTGCAAGCCGATCGAGCCGTCGGCCTCGATTAAATGCACGCAGCACCAATCCCCCAGCCCCGGTACTGCTAAATCTGCCAAATCTTGCAGCGCCTCTTGGTAATTCAAAGAAGCCGATGACAGCACAGCCAAAGCTCGGGCGCGCAAATCCGCTGTTTGGGCCGATCGCTGGCGATCGTCAATATCAGTAGAAGTCCCGAACCACTTGAGGATGTTTCCGTCAGCGTCCCGTACTGGCATGGCGCGACCCAGATGCCAGCGGTAAACCCCGTCAGATGCCCGTTTCAAGCGGTATTCCACCTCGTAGGTCTCCCCCATCTGCACCGACTCATTCCAGCGTTCCAGGGAATTTTTCAAGTCATCTGGATGCACCACTGGCTGCCACCCCCAGCCTTGAGTTTTTTCTAGGGTCAAACCGGTGTATTCAAACCAGCGTTGGTTGTAGTAGTCGATCCAGCCGTCAGGCCAAGCAGTCCAAACTATTTGGGGGATAGTTTCAGCGAGGATGCGGTACAACTGTTCGCTGGCTTCGGCTGCGCGGCGGGCGGTTTGTTCCCGCGCCCAAGCCTGATTTCGCTGTTCTTCGGCCTCTTTGCGATCGCTGATGTCGCTAATCACGCCGATCCATTTCCACGGATGGCCTTGTTTGTCAAGAACTACTTTGCCCCGATCGATCCAGTGGAGCAAGCCACCACCGGAGCATTGCACGCGGTATTCCTGAAAAAATGGGGCAGTCCAATTGTCTGGCGCGCTCAAATATCGATCGACTGCGGCCTCGATTTGCGATCGGTCTTCCGAATTTAAAATACTGTTCCAAGCTGCTCTCGTCCTCGGAAATCTGCCTTTTTCGTACCCCAAAATTTCATCTACACGACCAAACCACAGCACGATACCGGTCTCGATATCCCATTCGTAAATCAAATCGCTCGCACTTTCTGCCGCAATCCGAAACCGCTCTTCTGACTGTCGCAGCACTTCCATAAACTTAAAGCGTTCCGTCACGTCCAAAACCAGAGACAGCATCGAGATCAACTGTCCAGAATCGCTGTAAAAAGCCGAATTGTGCCACTCGCAATGCACCAAAGAACCCGACTTATCATAATTGCTGTTGCGAACGACATTGCACCGTTCGTGTTGGTTTTTCAAACTCTCAATTGCCGCTTGTACATCTTTCACATCGCCGTCAAAAATAAAGTTCCATTCGCTAAAATGCTTGCCTAAAACTTCTGTTGCCTTCCACCCAAAAATCTTTTCAGCAGCCGGAGACCACCCACTGAGGCGAAAATTTTCATCCCACTCAATCACAGCTAGGGGCGTATTTTCAAAATGAGAAGTGAGTTTTTGCAGGGCGTCGCGCAGGGATGCTTCTACTTGCTTGCGGTCAGTAATATCGCTAAAAGAAATAGCCATGCCATCGCCCAATTTAACGGTCACAATCCGAAACCAGCCCACAATGCCTTCGCTGTTGTAAGAAATCTCAGTATTGAGGGGAATTCCTGTTTCTACAACTTGCACGTAACGATCGAACAAACCGCTATCTTGATGACCGGGCAGGACTTGCAGCAATCGCTTTCCGACCATTTCTTCAGGAGTGCTTTGCTGAATTTTTGCCGCAGCGGGATTGACGTATTCCCATTCAAAATCGACAATTTTAGAGCCGTCACGAATGCTGCGAAACACGTTAAATCCGTCTAGAGATAATTCCTGAAAAGCGCGAAAGCGTTCTTCGCTTGCTTGCAGCTTGTTGGCAATTTCCAGCAGGAGTTGTTGGACTCCCTCCGACTGCGCTATTTCTAGGAGCAATTGCTGGTTAATTGGCCCGAGTTCGCTGCTGGGGGATGGGACGGGATTTTCAATGGTACAGCCAGCTTGCGGTCGATCGGCCTTTTGACTTTCCAGCGCTGTATTTGCTGCTAATTGTGTCGCCCGCGTCACCGCCAACACTTGAGAAAGCGAGGGCATCAATTGGGCCACAGCCCACACAGAAATGATAGCGGTAACGGCGGCGAGCAAACTTGACAGCGCGTAGCTGGGATGAACCAGCATCGAAACTTGCATCAGGTGAGTTGTCCCACCGCAGAAAAACCCGAGTCCCAATAGGATAAAACCCTTGCTTGCAGGCACATACCGCTGCTTCCTGGCAAAGTAGATCAGCATCGCTGGAATTGAGTAATAAGCCAAGGCAATTAACAAATCGCTCACCGCGTGCAGTCCCATTAACTGCAATTGCCACTCTTCCCATCCACCTTGGGGCATAAAATTGTGCTTAAATGACATAATCTTAAGAAAATTCTGCATTTCGCCTTTCCTGTGCGATCGATCGTACTTGCACTTGTGTTGCTGACCCGCTAATTCCTAGTCTATACACAAAAAAACAGAAAACAACAGTGACTTTAGGCAGGGATGAAAGTTCATCGGAGGTTTCAAACGGGCGGCAAGATTCGGACATTTATTGACAGTAATAGGGAGAGCCAGGTACTATAATCTTGAAAGATGTACGATCTAAAATGCTAGCTTTTAACTTTTAATCTTACATACAAACAAGTTAGCTAGAGTGATTGAGGAAACCCCTATGACAGTGCAATTCATTAAATCTGTTGAGTTACAAACTTAAAAACATCGAACGCTCAACTTTGCTGAATTAAATCGTTTTATCAATCAAGTTTTCCAGTCATATAATGGATTTAATTGGGAGCATCTCAGTTTTGCATTTACAGTGCTGTCGGGAGCTAAAAAAAGTTTCGTAGTACGGACTTCAGTCCGCTCTTTAAAAAATGCAGTGCTGTCGGGAGTTCAAAAAAGGTTCGTAGTACGGACTTCAGTCCGCTCTTTAAAAAATGCTTCTTGCAAAACAGAGATGCTCCCATTTAATCTCAGAGAATGGAATAGTCTAAGTCTAATTTAGCCTAATAAATCCTGACCGAGCAAATTAATTTGTAGAGCCAAGCATCCGCGCCTCTAGAACCAGAATCCAAACTAATCTGCACCTGTATCAAGACGTACTAAATTATTCTACTAAATCGGTTAAGGTCTCTAATGTCTCTGACGATCTCCCAGTCAAAGTTCTCAAACCATCTCGAATTAAACATCCATGCGCTTAGAGCAGCTTCAAGCATTTCTTTCAGTTGCTGAAACCGGTAGCTTTCAGCAAGCAGCCCGGAAGTGCGGCGTCACCCAATCGACTATTAGCCGTCAAGTGCAGGGACTTGAAGCGGAAGTGGGTTTGTCGCTGTTTCACCGCACCGCCCACGCCAAGCTGACAGTGGGAGGGGAACGCCTGTTACCTCACGCTCGCAAAATCTGTCAGAGTTGGCGAAATGCTGCGGTCGAATTGGGAGACTTGCTGGCGGGAAAACAGCCGGAACTTTGCGTGGCTGCGATTCACTCGGTTTGCGCTGCTTATTTACCGCCTGTGCTGCAAAGGTTTTGTCGCAGCTATCCTGAGGTGCAGTTGCGCGTGACATCCCTGGGAAGCGATCGAGCTTTGAAAGTTCTCAAAGACGGTTTGGTGGACATCGCGGTGGTGATGAACAACCGCTATTTTACTCAAGCCCCGGAAATGTTGGTTGAGGTGCTCTACAATGAGCCGATCGAGGTATTAATGGCCGCGAGTCATCCCCTGGCCCAGTACGATCGAGTACCTTGGCCGGAATTGATTTGTTACCCGCAAGTGGTGTTTAAGGACGGGTACGGAATGCAGCGCATGGTACAAGAGCAATTCGGACGCATCGGTGCTAAACTTCATGCTGTTTTGGAACTCAACACTCTCGATGCTTTTCGAGGCGTGGTGCGCCAGGGAGAATTGATTGCTTTGCTGCCGCATTCAGCTTTGCTAGACGCTAAGGCCGATCGCACTTTAGCAATTCGATCGATCGCTCTTGAGCGCCCAAATTCCAAGGTTTCGGCGATCCTCTTCGAGGGCTTCGCTAACGGACAATCGGCGATCGATCCGACTTGGACTCGCGAAGTGGTGTTGGTAACAACTCACGATCGAATGCAAATTCCGCCGATCGCCCATTTCTGGAATCTGGTACGGGAACTTGTACCACCATGTGATGTCATCAAAGTAGTAAAATCCTGAAATTAATACCTGTTTATAATTGAGATTTGAAATTTGAGATTTTAGGGCGTTACGAATAACCAATAACGAATAACCAATAACGAATAACGAATAACCAATAACGAATAACCAATAACCAATGCCCAATGCCCAATGCCCAATGCCCGATGCCCAATGCCCAATGACCAACTTCAATAATTATGAGTGACGCATTTAGAGAATTGCTACGAAAAATTGGCAGTGGAGTACACACAGGAGAAAACTTAACTCGATCGCAATCAGCAGCAGCCACGCGAATGATGCTGCTAGGAGAAGCAACACCGACTCAAATCGGAGCTTTCATGATTTCCCATCGCATCAAACGGCCCACCGGCGAAGAATTAGCCGGAATGCTGGATGCTTACGAAGAATTGGGGCCGATGCTTGCCCCTCCCAACCGAGAAAAAGGATTTGCCGTTTCTAGCGTCGCCGTGTTTGGCGTAGCCTACGACGGGCGATCGCGCACCGCTCCAATTAGCCCAATAACCGCCCTAATATTAGCCGCCTCTGGCGTCCCAACCGTCATGCACGGAGGGGAGACAATGCCAACCAAAGAAGGCATTCCCCTAATCGAAATTTGGCGCGGTTTAGGAGTTGACTGGAGAAAACTCCGTTTAGAAAAAGTCCAGCAAGTTTTTAACAGTACGGGTTTAGGTTTTGTTTACCTTCCCAAGCATTTTCCTCAAGCCGCGAGTTTAGTGCCCTACCGCCGCGAAATCGGCAAACGGCCGCCTTTTTCGACAATGGAATTGATGTGGTGTCCCTGCGCCGGCGACGTTAACGTCATCTCAGGCTACGTGCACCCGCCTACAGAGGGTATGTTTCAAGCAGCCTTTGAGTTGCGGGGAGTCAAAAATTATACCACAGTCAAAGGATTGGAGGGCAGTTGCGACTTGCCGCGCGATCGAACTGCAATTATCGGCATTGCTAAACCGGGCGCCGAGTTCGAGCGAGTGCTTTTAGCCCACGGAGATTACGGTTTTAGCAGTACAAATCCCGCCTTTGAATCAGCATCTGAGTTATTCAAACAAATGCAGGAAGTTTTGTTAGGAAAACCCTCAGAAATGATGCAATCTGCTATCTGGAACGGCGGATTTTATCTGTGGCGCAGCGGAATTTGTTTGGATATGGACTCTGGTTTGATTGAGGCAGAAACCTTATTAAGCAGCGGTCAAGTAGTGCAAAAACTTGAGGAAGTTAGCAAAGCCGTTAGTGCTTTGAATTGAGCACAATCAATCAGGTTGAGTGCTAATGACAGTTGACAGTTGACAGTTGACAGTTGACAGTTGACAGTTGACAGTTAACCGTTAACTAATGACCAATGCCCAATGCCCAATGCCCAATGCCCAATGCCCAATGCCCAATGATTAACCATAAAATAGCAGTAATTGTGCTCGCAGGCGGTCAAAGTTCGCGGATGGGTACAGATAAATCTCTCCTAGAAATTGAGGGTAAAAGCCTGTTGCAGCGGGCGTGTGAGGTTGCAGCAGCCTTAACGCCAGAAGTGTATGTTTTGACTGCTTGGCCCGATCGCTATCGATCGACCCCAACCCAAAAATCCCAATTTCTGGTAGAGTACAATCCGGGTTCCGGCCCCTTAGTGGCATTAACTCAAGGACTGACGGACATTTCTGCCGACTGGATTTTGCTATTAGCTTGCGATTTGCCCTTATTAGATTCCCGAATCATTGATAATTGGGCGAGTAAGTTAACAGAGTTTCCCCCATCTACCTTAGCAGTTGTCCCCTATCAAAATTCGCGCTGGGAGCCATTATGCGGTTTCTACCGCAAACAATCTCTGTCCAGCTTGCAAAGTTTTATTGACAAAGGGGGACATTCATTTCAACAGTGGTTAAATCAAATCCAAGTAATCCCTCTACCCGTAGGGGAACGAGAAGCAGTCATGCTATCGAATTGCAATACACTAGAAGAATTTGAGCAATTAAAAGGTAAAATGGTTGACAGTTGACAGTTGACAGACTAATGACTAATAGGGTTCGCGAGCGGGGACGCTCGCACTAATAACTAATGACTAATAACTAATGATTAACGAATATTGGTTACTCGATCGCGAAATCACATTCCTCAACCACGGTTCCTTTGGAGCCTGTCCGATTCCCGTACTGGAAGCGCAAACCAGTTTTCGAGAACAACTGGAAAGAGAACCATTGCGCTTTTTAATGCGGGAATTTGAGCCGCTGTTAGATAACGCCAGAAATCAGTTAGCCACCTTTATTGGTGCAGGCGAAGAAGAATTAGCCTTTGTGCCGAATGCTACCACTGGAGTCAATGCCGTTTTGCGATCGCTCTATTTTAGTCCGGGCGACGAATTGCTAACCACAAATCAGGAATACAACGCCTGTCGCAACACACTAGATTTTATCGCAGAGCGCACAGGCGCCAAAGTAATAGTAGCAGAAATACCATTTCCCATTGAATCGCCAGAACAAATTATTGAAGCAATAATTAAGTGCGTTTCCCCGCAAACAAAATTAGCCTTATTAGACCACATTGTCAGCCAAACAGGTTTAATTTTTCCCATCAAACAGTTAGTCGGCGAATTAGCTAATCGCGGCGTAGATGTATTAGTAGACGGAGCTCACGCACCGGGAATGGTAGCACTGAATTTAGAAGAAATCGGCGCCGCTTACTACACAGGAAATTGCCACAAATGGCTGTGCGCGCCGAAAGGTGCAGCTTTTCTGTACGTGAGGCGAGACAAACAAGATAGCATTCGGCCAACTACCATCAGTCACGGCGCCAACTCACCGCGCGCCGACAAATCACGCTTTCAACTAGAATTTGACTGGATGGGAACAGTCGATCCAAGTCCCTATTTGTGCGTACCTGTAGCCATTGATTTCATGGGTTCTTTGTTGAGTGGCGGCTGGCCGGAATTGATGGCAAAGAATCATGATTTAGCATTGGCTGGGAGACAAATATTAGCAGATAAATTAGATTTGCCGCTGCCTTGTCCCGATGAAATGGTAGGTTCTATGGCTGTTATACCACTAGCCGACGAACAGCCTGACGCCGCTGCAACGGGTGGAATTCCACCATTGCAAGAGGTGCTGTGGCAGATTTTTAAAATAGAAGTGCCGGTTATTCCTTGGCCAGATTCTAGCAAGCGGCTGGTGAGGATTTCAGCTCAATTTTATAATACCTTGCCACAGTATGAATATTTAGCGAAAGCGCTAGCTGAGCTAACAGGAAATTCAGCGGGAGATTCCCAAAAAACCTAAACCTTAACTATAGTAATCCTCAAAAAAAAGGTACGTTGTTGGGCTTGGGCCCTCCGAAAAAAGGTACGTTGTTGGGCTTGGGCCCTCCGAAGATTTGTGATCTACCAACTTACCCAACAACAGCTTTTACCAAATATACCTAAATACGCTTGGATTAAAGCTTTCAAATGAGTTTAATCTCACGAATTTACAGGAAATACAAGCATCTTTTAGCAGCCTGACTATTCTTAAATGAACCGTATTGGTCTACAATCTACGGTAAGAGGGCTGAAGCCCAACAACGTACCTTATCTTTCTGAGAGCCACTATATCAAAATAAATATTGCAAAAAATTATATTTAAAATATTCACTATCTAAAATTAAGCAACTAATACGAATCCTAAAAAAACTGGCAAAATATTATAAATAGTATGCGAGCATCTGTAGGGATACGACAATACCGTCTAGTTCACAGAACTGCGAGTTTTAATAATTGGTACAAGATTAAGAATTGTAGCAATTTATTTTAAATTAGCATTAAAACACGGTACGAAAATCGGATTTTACACAACTTCCGCTGCACCGAATATAATGTATCAAGACTTGTATTTATATCCCCAAAAAACAAAATAAAAAGAGGAGAATACGATGTCAAATGCCATGATGGTAATTTTCCCCTATCGCGAACAGTACACCTGGGTTTTTGACGACGAGCGAGCCGGACTTGTCCGAGAACCATTTGTTCAGGGCGTCCCCGAAATGATTAACGTACTTGTCGCAGACATTCCCAACGCCGCTCAAGGTTTCCGACTATTATTTTCAGCCAATCCATTTCCCGGATATCAAGCAGAAATGGCTTGGTTTAAAACAGAATACGGCGGAAACTGGTATCGGTGGGAAGCCGAAAATCTCGAAGGCTGGCTTTGTCCGGCTTTGTTTAAATACTTTCTAGAAGCACCGCCCAAGTTTTATTGCAAAGCTGAAAAAATGTAATAATCAAGAGCAAGTCAATGAAAAACTTGTCAATCTTTAAGAGAAACTTTGTTAAACCAGCCGATCGCAAATCTAGACAAAAGCTCAAATTAGCACTATGTATATTTGGGCTATTTGTGCTAATTGTCACAGCAGCCATCTCCGCAGGACTCGGGGCAATTACCGCCCTCTTAGCACCCGTGGAACCGCAAATGATTAGCAAAGTCCTAGACGCTACAGGCTTTAACTATATATCATCCAACCGCTCTGGATACCGCCTCTCGCGGCCTGTTAATATCTTAATCCTCGGAATTGACCGCGTACCCGGATCTGTCCCCAATTCCCGCAAGATTTTTAACGGCCGCAGCGATACAATACTCTTATTCCACCTCGATCCTAGAGAGAAATCTATTAGTTTGCTTTCAATTCCGCGAGATACAAAAGTCGAAATTCCCGGAATTAGCTTCAGCAAAATTAACGAAGCAAATGCCAGAGGAGGAGCAGTTTTGGCGGCGCGATTGGTGAGCACTATCGCCAACAATGCAACAATTGAAAGATACGTGCGAGTCAGCAGCGTTGCGTTTCGGGAATTAGTCGATTTGTTGGACGGAGTTGAGGTATTTGTACCTCGGGCGATGTCCTATACAGATAAAGCCCAAAAGTTAAGCATAAATTTAGCACAGGGATGGCAAAATCTCAACGGAGAAGAAGCAGAACAATTGGCTCGATTTCGCAACGACGGTTTGGGAGATATCGGCCGAATTGGGCGACAGCAATCTTTAATTCAAGCTATTCGCAACCGCCTCGCAAGTCCATCAGTATTGGTGCGATTGCCACAAATTGTGCGATTGATGCAAAAATATGTAGATACAAACCTAAATTTTGAGGAAATATTGACGATCGCAAATTTCGGTTTGCAATTGGAGCGAGATAATTTTAAAATGGTGATGTTACCGGGACGCTCTAGCTCATCACAAGGGGATTTGAGGAGTTATTGGATTGTCGATGTTGCTGGGCGCGATCGCATTATGACACAATATTTCAAACAAGGCGCAGCGGATTTTGCCCAAGGGCGAAACGCCAATCCCAGCCAGCCGGTTTCACCCAGCAGCCTCAAAATCGCCGTCCAAAATGCTTCTAGCAACCCAAAAACCGCCAAAACCGTCGCTGAATTTCTCAGAAAAAAGGGCTTTTCTAACGTATCTGTAGTCAAAGATTGGCCCGACAAGCAACGTCAAAGTCAAATTATTGTACAGCAAGGCGATTTAGAAGCAGCAAATCTTCTGCAAAAAACTTTAGGCTATGGTAAAATAGAAGCATCTTCTACTGGTGAAATTGAATCTGACTTGACACTTCGCGTCGGCGAAGATTTGGTAAAGCGATTTAATTAGTTATTAGTTATTAGTTATTAGTTATTGGTTATTAGTTATTGGTTATTGGTTATTGGTTATTGGTTATTTGTTGCTTGCAATGCCCTGTTTTCCCTTCTTCCCAATGCCCAATGCCCAATGCCCAATGCCCAATGCCCAATTCCCCATTCCCAATTCCCCATTCCCAATTCCCAATTCCCCATTCCCTATTCCCTATTCTCATCATCATGAAAAGTCTATTCCGAATTTTACTGAGCCTAATTATAAGTGTAGTGTTAGCCTTTGGGTGGGTAATGCTGAGTGCTACTCCGGCATTTGCGCTACCAAAAAAAAATATTAATTACACAAATATTAACTTGTCCGATCGCGATTTCTCCAATTCTGACTTAGCGGGCGGAACATTCGTCGCCGCCGAGATGCGGGGAACCAACTTTCAAGGCGCTGATTTAACCAATGCGATTTTGACTAAGGGAGTTTTGTGGAAGGCCAACTTGTCAGGTGCAAATCTGTCCGGTGCTTTAGCCGATAGAATTACATTCGACGGCGCTAATTTGACGAATGCTAATTTCACCGAAGCAATTATGACTCGAAGTCGTTTTTTTGATGCAGCCATTTCCGGGGCTGATTTTACCGACGCAATTATCGATGCTTATCAAGTAACAATGATGTGCGAAAAAGCCGATGGTGTCAATCCCGTGACGGGAGTTTCTACGCGAGAAAGTCTGGGATGTTCGTAGAAATTTTGATTTAAATAAGGCTGACGCGCCAGGGCGAGAAACCGGGTTTCTACGAGTTTTTTGGTTTAGTAACAATCAATCTCCAAAGAAACCCGGTTTCTGAGTTCAGCCTGTACACTCTTCGGCTAGAAACCGGGTTTCTACGAGTTTGTTAGTTTAGTAACAATCAATCTCCAAAGAAACCCGGTTTCTGAGTTCAGCCTGCATCACTTACATCCGTTACGTTCGCTACATCCCGCATATTGCTCGTTGCGGAAATTCCTTTTATCGAGCGCGACAAATGCCTGTATTTGCAGTACCCAATACCAAGTCAGAATTCAACAATAAATCTAAATCAGTGTCGGGATTAACAGCATACAAATCGACTTTATCTCGACCCAAAAATACCCCAACCAAAGTACCGACTCCTGCGCCGCCGAGTACCTCTTCAGTGGCGATCGCCCGATCGCCCGTAACTCCCGCAATCGCCGCCGCCGCTGCTGCACCCAAAGCCGTGTTCTTAATCAGATTACCAACATTCACGCCCTTAGTCACAGTTTCTTTGCGAGTAATCACCTGCGAAGTAGCATTCAGAGGAACTCTGCTACCGTTGATGATACTTAACTCTTGCGCCACAAACTGAACGCCCTCAGCAGTCGATCGCAATTCGCCACTAATTTTCGAGCCTTCGGGTATCATAACCTTGCCATTACTTCCTGCGATATCCGCAGCCACAGTCAGCGTAATCGGAGACTTGTCATTGGGGGCGAGCAAAATTTTGCCTTTGGCGTACTCGATGGGAATAGTCACCCCGCTGGGGATTTTCACAGCAACACTCTGGCCAATATCAATCTTAGCAATGTAAGGAGAATTAATTGCTCTTGCTTGATTGGTACTGACTAATGTTTGATAGATAAAAGCAGCTACTTCCGCCCGCGTGGCTGACTGGTTTGGCTTCAGGGATTTAGGATTGGGATAGCTGACAACCAACTGTTTTTCAGTAGCAGCAGCCACACTTTTCACAGCATAACTTTGAATTTCACCCGCATCATTATAGTAGCTGAGAACATCTTGAAAATTGCAAGCAGGCTCATAACCCAGCCCGTTATTTAAAGCCACTACAACTTGAACGCGAGGAATCTGCTGTGATGGCCTGAAAACATTGCCGGGGTAGCCAGACATCCATCCCATTTCATAAGCTTCGGCGATCGCCCCCCGCGCCCAAAAATTAGACGGAACATCGACAAAACCTATAGCAGCGCGAGTTTTCGCCTTTTTCACAGAACGGATCATTGCCGCGAATTCCGCCCGCGTTACCAGTGCATCCGGGCGGAAAGTGCGATCGGGAAATCCTTTAATAATTCCTCTTTCTGACAAATCTTGAATAAAGTCTTTCGCCCAATAGTTATTACTAACATCCGAAAAAGCTGTTTGAGCAAAAGCAGGCGCAGGAGTCAGCATCGGCGCTGCGGTTCCGGCAACAGTTGCCAATGTTAATATAACAGATGTGCCGAATTTAATGCGTTGAAATACAGACATTTTTGATTCTCCAATTTACACAAGTTTTTTATTGAGAAAAAAGCAAGCCTTTGTCCGGCTATTTATCGTTGATTGATTCTTGCCTAGCTTGCTCTTGTGCTCAGTGATGTCATCATTATTAAATGCTTTTATTTGTGGCGAGGGGAAGATACGGTCTTTTAAAATAAATATTTTTATGCTGGTTGGTCGATTTTAAAATGCTTAAATTCCTTAAAATCCTTATGTTGCTTATCTTCCTTATCTACCTGGAACTTATAAAGGTACGTAAAAGGTATGTAGTTGCGCTTCAGCGCTCTTTTGGGATATCGGAAAGAGCGCTGAAGCGCAACAACGTACCTAGAGCAAGGTATGTAGTTGCGCTTCAGCGCTCTTTTGGGATATCGGAAAGAGCGCTAAAGCGCAACAACGTACCTAGAGCAAGGTATGTAGTTGCGCTTCAGCGCTCTTTTGGGATATCGGAAAGAGCGCTGAAGCGCAACAACGTACCTAGATTAATGACTAATTGAAAAGAGCGCTAAAGCGCAACTACGTACCTAGACTAATAACTAATGACTAATAGCGAGTAGCGGTTCCCAACTTGTCACATCTTCAAATAAACATTGATAACCGACTTCATTGGGATGGAGACCATCCGAAGTCAGACAAGAACGCCACCAAATATTACCGCGATCGATCCATTTATCAAAAATATCTAAATAGGGAATTCCCCGTTCCAAACAAGCTAACTTTGTGGCTTCTTTATAGCGATATTGGTCAGCGTGATTGTAGTACAAACAATCTTGAAAAGGCATTTTGCTTTCATCCACCGGCACCATCCCGACAAATATCACCGGACAAAGTTGTTGCGATAAATTTAACAAATTATCCAAAACAGTTTTAAAATGTTCAAAATCAGTATAACTGCGCCCAGTAGGCGATTGCACTCTCGCCGTATCGTTGAGGCCTACCGACAGTATGATGGCATCCGGGACGCGGTTTCTGAGCTCGCCCCGGTGCCGAAACTCGTTTTCGAGGCGCTGGGCGACTTGATACGTGCGATCGCCCCGAACGCCCAAATTGTATAAAACGTGTCCTGCACTCTCCGTTAACATCCACTGTCGCCGCAATCTTTCCACCCAACCCCCGCCTACACCGTCGCCGAAACCGTAGATTAAACTGTCGCCGAAAGCAACCAATTTGAGAGGATGAGAATTTACCTGATGCAAGTGACCAAAGGAATAGGCTGTTGTTGCCTGCATAAGCAATGATACTCAGTTAGTAATTTTGAATCTTCGCATACTAGACTAGAATGTAACATTAGATAAAGTAGGTAATCTCATGGTTAAGCGTCCAACCTTCGATTCAACTCAGCTAACCCGTCGGGCAGAAGAGTTGATCGGTGCTGCATCCAATCGCTATCGGATTACGGTGCAAGTGGCGAACCGCGCCAAACGCCGTCGCTATGAAGATTTTGACAATATGGACGACCATCAAATGATGAAACCTGTGATGCGGGCGATATTTGAGATGTCGGACGAACTCACTCAGCCGGAAATTATCGGGGATATCTAGACTTGGGGAGTTTTGAGTTTTGAGTGGTGAATTTCAACAATTTTTGTTAATTCAAAACTCAAAACTTTCTTCAACCAGACTGGCGCGACTGGCAGAAAAATCCGGTTTATTTTTAGCTTTCAAACGAGTGCTAGCCGGAGACCAAGTTACATCTATATACGCAAGCAAGTTACATCTATATACGCAAGCGAGCGGGACGCTCGCACTGCGAAGAAACGCTTTTTACCAAATCGGGATGCTCCCAACCGGGTTGATTTTCGTAAATCCTAAGATGAGAGATTAGGATATAGGCTGGTAGGTGAGTTTAGGAAATTATTCTATTTTTGAATTGAAATTATTGTCAAAACCGTGAAAAAGAAATTCAAGCTGGGCTTCAGTTTTCTGTTAGTTACTTTGAGTGTGGCGATTTTTACGCTTTTGAGTGGGGTATTGGAATCGGGTAAATTAAGTGTGTCGGCTTTGGAACCTTCGCTGCTGCGTGGTTCTGGGTCTAGAGGACTGGTTGCTCAACAATCGGCGCCACAGCAATTGAGGGCGCAAGATGCGTGGAAATTGGTGTATGAAAAAGTGCCGGATTTGCCGATCGAGAATAACTACATTTCTAAGGAAACCGGCAAAGTAGATCCCAACAATACTTTAGTCGGGCGCTTGATTAGATATCATGTGTTTGTTAAAGGACGGCCGCCGAATTACCGTTTTGATTGGAAGTTGAGTTTAGCTGACTATCTGGGGGCGACTCCCGATTATTTGGTGGAAGGCGTGTATCCGGGAAAAGATGTTTTGCGAGAAAATCCTATGGAACGCGATCGCGCTGCTATTCAAAGTTTAAATAGAAAACAGCGGGATGCTTTGGTTCAAGCTTTGGTTGATGTTTTTACCGAGAATTCGGGGCCATCGCGCACACCGGCGGCGGGCGAAACACCAAAAGGGCGATCGACTTCCCCGGAAATACCCCAGCCACAGCCGGGAGATGCAAAGTTGCTGACACCGTAAGCTTGAAGGAGGCCTAGAAACCGGGTTTTTGGCTAATCTGCCTGGTGTAACGCGTCTTTTCGGCATAAACAGATTGGTTCGTAGTGCGGACTTCAGTCCGCAGCGGGAGTGCGGACTGAAGTCCGCACTACGAACCGTTGTTGTTATCGTAATCGACTGGACATGATATAAGCCATAAAATCACCTAATCAATCTAAAATCCAAAATCCAAAATCTAAAATCGCCAGATGGAACGTGTAATTAAGACTGGTGCGGGCTGGCGTTTGGGATGGAACCCAAACGCAGAAGAGTTTCAGGGTTTGGTGGCTGGGGAAGGTTGGGCGATCGAACTCACCGAAGCCGAGTTAAACGATTTTTGCCGGTTGTTGGGACAATTAGCCGCCACAATGAGTCAAATGGCCTCTGAGTTAATGGACGAGGAAAAAATCGCCATTGAAGCCGAAAGCGACTTGTTGTGGGTGCAGTTAGAAGGCTATCCCGAAGCTTACAGCGTGCAGTTGATCTTGAATGCTGGTAGGAGGTGCGAGGGTTTTTGGCCGGCGGCTGCGGTTCCGAGTTTGGTGCAGGCAACCAAAGTTTTAAAAGTTTTTTGACTTTTTCTGAGATTCTATGCTAAGCTGTTAAAGCTGTCGGGGCGTAGCGCAGCTTGGTAGCGCACTACTTTGGGGTAGTAGGGGTCGTGGGTTCAAATCCCGCCGCTCCGATTGTGATAAAGATCGTGATAAAACCTTCTCAAACGAGAAGGTTTTGTTGTTTTTAGCAGTGACTCTTGGTATTGCTGAGTTCGTGACAGTGGAGTACAAAACGTCATCCTCTGGATCCTCTTTTAGGCAAAACCAGGAAATTTCTCACTCAAACTTTGAGAGAAATAATACTGACACCAAAATTCTGCTACTTCTAACAACATCGGTACAGATTTAGGAGTTATACCTGAACCATACTCCGGGGCATAACTTTCTACGTATTCTTTAGCTAGTTTATAGATCCAATAAGGAAAATCGTTGTCTGTGAAACAACGCAGTGCATAGTCTAATTTTAGTAAATTTCCACTGCGGACAAAATGTACTGTTCCCCAGGCAACATTACGACGATCGTCTCCTTGTAGGCTATTAATTGTTCTCAATAACTTACGGATAGATTGCTCGCCTTCATTACTAGGATTTTCTAGGTAAATTTCCATTTGGGCGATTCCTTCAGCTATTACCTGTTTGTGCTGTTCCCATTCTTCCTCGGTATAGTGTTCGGGACAAGTAGCTTGATTCATCTCGTGTTGTACTCGCTGAGAAATGTACAGCGCAAATTTTTCGGCCGCAACTCGATCGGTACACAAACTTTTGATACTTGTCAGTCTGGTTATGGATATAGCAAATCGAGTTTTTTCAAGTTCCTTGGCTGTTTGAACCCATTTCTTGATTTTAGTGGCAATAGGAGTTAGTGAACTTTTTGGTTTCATTTTAATTGATAGAATGCACAAGTTTTGTCGTAGGTTTTTTTAGATTGTACACAAACCTATGTCATAGATGGCGATCGCCATTTCGGTTATTTTCCGGGAATTTTGCTGTGACTCGGGCGATCGTAGTGTCGGAATGTGCTGTTAAATGTTGTCGAATGCCATCTCGTCAATTATTCCATTGTTTTTGTCATAACTCCTCCTCAATCTCCACATCTACCGCTTCTAACTCAGCTTCCAACTGCTCAAAAGTCGGCAAACTCCCCTGTAACTGTTCCGGTAAAGTCTCCCGCAATTGATAAGTCGAAACCCCGATCGCCTTATTCATGTCTCGCAAAGAATATTCCACAATCTTCTGCTTTTTATTCTTGCATAAAATCATCCCAATAGTCGGCATATCGTCCCGGTGTTTGAGTAAATCATCCACAGCCGAAACGTAAAAACTCATCTTTCCCGAAAATTCCGGCTTAAACGCTTCCACTTTCAAGTCAATTACCACAAAACAACGCAAACGTAAATGATAAAATAATAAATCAATATAAAAATCTTCCCCTTCAACCTCCAGGTGATACTGACTCCCGACAAAAGCAAACCCTACCCCCAACTCCAGCAAAAAATCGCGGATACGTTCAATCAAAGCCTGCTCTAAATCGCGCTCTTTTGCTGCTTTACCTAAACTGAGAAACTCAAAATTATAAGGGTCTTTAAATAACTGTTGAGCCAGTTCTGATTGAGGATTTGGCAGAGTGCGAGAGAAATTAGTATCAGCTTTCCCTTGCCGCCGGTATAGTCTACTTTCTATCTGATGAACTAACACATTTCGACTCCATCCTTGCTCGATAGTTTGGCGAATGTACCACTCGCGCTCAACCCCATCTTTCACACTATCCAAAATGCGGATATTATGGCCCCAAGGAATTTGTGCAACAACCTGCTGCACAAATTCAAAATCTGGGTAAGTTTCCGCAAAACTCCTCATATATTTCAGATTGCGAGATGAAAAACCCTTCATCTCAGGAAAAGCTTTTTGCAAGTCAGCAGCCAAAGTGTCTATAACTTTAGTACCCCATCCTTGCTGCTGTTGCCGATTTAAAATATCCTGTCCAATTTGCCAATAAAGCAACACTAATTCTCGGTTAACAGAAACTGCTGCCCGTACTTGAGCATTGCGGATGCGTTCTTTCAGTTCCCGCAGGAAAATATTATAATCTTCTGGAATTGATAAACTATCCACCATAGCTTAACCCCCACATATTTTCTTGAATCAGCGTGGTTTTATAGTCAGGATAGGAAATATAAAACTACGAAAAGTATAGCCGATCAATGTATGTAGTTGCGCTTCAGCGCTCTTTGCTAATCTTATAAAGAGCGCTGAAGCGCAACTACGTACCTAAGTTGTCCTAAATATTTTCAATCTTGAGCAATAATTAAACAATCACTGCCAACTTTCGACAGAAAATCAGGAAATGCTGCTGTGGGGCTGCTATCTTTGTTTACAACTCTGCGGAGTGTATAGCCTTTTTCAGGAGCTCTGCCGAAAAACGAGTTTCTGCGATCCCAGATATCCCCATTGGGAGTGTTCGGATCGCGATCGATCAAAAAATCCATAATCCACGGCGGTACAGACAATCCAAACGCGATCGGCGTGATGTGCCCGTGCTGCAAAGTTGCATCCGAGAAGCGGAATAAGTAGCTGAAGCGAGAAAATTTGACGGCATAAAGTAACATCCGTCCCGCCATTGATGAATGAAATGTCCAGACAACTGGTTCATAAATCCGCAGCAATAATGTTCGTTGGCCAGGATTCCATTCTGAATTGTACATCGTCAGACAATAGTCTGGCAAAATATTCCCGTCCATAAAGAAGATACCTTGCAGGGCTTCTGGAAACTCCGGTGGATGTTCTGCTTTCATCCAGGTTGCGATGTCTTTTAGTTTCTTTGTTTCAATTAACATGGTATTATTTAACCTCTAAAAAATTGTGATTTAGTCTCTGGTTATATACCCCCTTGAGTTCGTTGTGTAACAGGCATCTTGCGTGTTTTTTAAGGGCGGGCGGGACGCCCACTTTACAAGCAATTTGATGTGTTGTGGAACAGGCATCTTGCGTGTTTTTTAAGGGCGGGCGGGACGCCCACTCCACAAGCAATTTGATGTGTTGTGGAACAGGCATCTTGCCTGTTACGATCGCCGAACTTTACCAACGGTACTAATGACATCCACCAGCATCTTCAGTGCGATATCTTTAGCTGGGCAAATCCGTCCCGCACTCCGATCGCCCACCGAATGAAAACCCATATGATAAGGGCACAAATTCTCGCGCTTAGCGTTGAATTCGTACACCGTAGAACCCCAGAAACTCGCGTCTAGATGCCCCAAACTGAGCGGTATCAGTACCTTGGTTCCGGCGGGAAAAGTGCGCTGTCTGCCCCCTACCGTGGCGGTAAATGGCTCTGTCGCGACTCGGTGGGTGGCGCTGACGGGAGCCCAGAGGCGCCCGCATTCCAACAGGAAAAGCTCGATCGACTGGCGATCGTCCAAATCGAGATCGTCCCAAAACTCAGTCGGATTAATTTGAGCCGTCTGTGTTCCTTTATACGCCGGGAGAGGGCGGTATCCCATAGCTGTGTAGCCTAGGTGCAGGGGGCCTTGCAGTCCCGCTATCCCCATAATTGCTGTCATCAGCTTTGCCAATTCCCGCCTAGTCATGCCGTTGTTTTCCGAGCTCACCTCGAAGTCGGCTAGGGCAGGAGAATTTTCGTAGATAGTCGCCGCGCGCTCGATTAAAGCCGACAAATCCCCGTGTCCAAACAGGTTCAGGCTTTGCAGCAGGCTGCCCGCGACGGCGAAGTAGTGCGCTGGGCTTTGGCGGATGTAATGTAAATCGGTGAGAAGTTCGATCGCAGACTTGTCATCTGGGTTAATCCCAAAAATTACGTAGTGCAGGTATGGAACTAAAAATCCCATCCAACCGCGCCTGACATCGGTAAAAAATGTTCCCCCCGCACCGTGCGGCATCTCGGTATAATCGGTGGCTAGGCGATCGAGCAACCGCCTGCTGATTTCGTCTTCTTGGCGATCGCTTGTGGCGCTGTTGAAGAGATATTTTTGCATACAGCTTCGGAATGCTGCGTGGTTGCTGCTACCGTCTGGTTCGCGATCGGACAAAGACAGCAGAAAAAGGTTCCTACCGCCGACATCTTGGTTGGGGGAGAGATCGGCATCAAGCACAGAAGTACCCAGCCGCCATCCGCGCGCCTGAGGCGATGTGAGTGCTTCTTCCAGTGTTGCAAATTCTCCCATCACGACTTGTCCCGCGCAGCAAAAATTAGCCCCGAAAGCCAGCCGTTTTATTGGCAAATAGGTGGGTTCGTTGGCAATTAAACCTTCTATAAGACTGATTATCGGCAGGAACGTTTTGCTGAGGCTTTCTGTCGGATTTTCCAAAGTCCAAGTCTGAAACTCATGCAGTGCCGGGTTCATAAATGATGAGAAGACACCTTCTAAATTTAGGTTCGTCATAATTAAGATACTTTTTGCTAAAAGTTGCTAAACTTTAAAATCAATTGTCTTTGATTGATTAGTACGAGCGGCATCGATCGATAGTTAACTTAATATTTATGCCGTTTGCCCTTGGGTAAAACCGGAAGATTTCTCTAAACATTAAGAAACAGATATATAGTTATACCAATTTTACATCAAGTTAGATATAGCCTTTCTCAAAAAAGTGAGGTATGCCCGCTAGTCTTATGCCCTATGCCCACGGAGGCCTATGCCCCATGCCCATGAGTACCTGATATGAGAGCTTGAAAGGCTATAGAATAAAGATACTGTTGAGAGGTCATGAGTTATGGCACACTGATTCTGGCGATCGCAGAAAGTGCACAGAGCAAGCGAGCAACAACTAAAAAACAGTCGCACCGCTCAAGGGAGAAGTATTTCTGACACTTGTGGAATTGCATGAACGACTGAATCTTGTTCTGCAACAAATCACACCTGAATAAATTTGTTCGCTATCTTCTTACAATTTCATTTTTGAATCTTTATTCGAGGCAGCTTCATATTAAATTGCTATCAAACATCTCTTTCAAACTTGATAGATCGAAAATTTTTGTGCCTTTATAGTCAAAATATTTTCCTTCTCGATCGACTAAAACTGTTTTAATTTTAAGCTGCTTAGCCCCTTCGATATCGTCTTCGATTGAGTCACCAACCATTAACACTTGTGATGGTTCTATATTTAAATCATCTATAACAAATTTAAAAACTTTAGAGCTAGGTTTGCCAAAACCAATTTCTTCACTAATATAAATTTTGTTAATATATTCCTCTAATTTTAATGCCTTGATTTTGTCCCTTTGTCCGTCGGAAGGTCCATTTGTAAGAATAGCGGTATTAATTTCTTTTTTTCGTAAATCTTTTAGCGATGGAATAACATCATCAAATAATGTTATTCCGTGATTTGCCTCTTTCATATAAATATCATTTAGTGCTGAAGAAAACGCTAAACGATTTTCGCGTTCGCCTGGTATAACATCAGCATAGCGACGCAACCTATACTCGTCCCTAGAAATAATTCCCTTAACAAACTGTCGGAACAAGGTAGGCTCTATCAAGCTATAACTATTCCAAAATTGATTAACATCTATGCCAGATGATTCAAGAACTCGATTAACAAGACTGATTGCATTTTTTTTAGCTTTCTGATAATCACAAAGTGTATCATCTAGATCGAAAATGACATATTTTATTCTATGCAACTTCATGTAAAATTGGTATTTTTTATATCGATCTGTTTAAAGTCTAAAATCCCAAATAAAATGACGCCCGCGAAAGTTTCCTAGCAGTACAAAAGCACTTTATCGGAAACCCGCGGGCGTCAAAATCAAACAAACTTAAATCTTAGAACAGACCAAGCGTGAAAGATTTGTCGATCGGGAAAATAGCACCAATACCCAACCACAGAGTTACCGCAGTTCCAAAAAGGAAGACTGTAGTAGCAACAGGGCGGCGGAACGGATTTTGGAACTTGTTAACATTCTCGATGAACGGAATCAAAATCAAGCCAACTGGAACACCGGCCATGCAAGCAATACCCAACAATTTGTTAGGCAAAACGCGCAGGAGTTGGAACACAGGCCACAAATACCATTCCGGAAGAATTTCTAGCGGAGTAGCAAAGGGATTGGCAGGTTCGCCAATCATAGCCGGGTCTAGTACAGCCAAGCCGACGCACAGAGAAATCGTTCCCATGATCACAATTGGGAAAACGTAGAGCAAGTCATTGGGCCAAGCTGGTTCGCCGTAATAGTTGTGACCCATGCCCTTAGCGAGCTTAGCGCGTAGCTCTGGATCGCTCAAATCTGGTTTTTTGATAATAGACATAGTGAGAGTGTTCTCCTTTTAGTTTTGCCCGGGCCTGGCATTCCGCTGTATTCGTTAGTCCGAATCAGCGGGGCGATCGCACGAAGTATTGACCGTAATAAATATCTTGACATCCTCACCGCCGTAAAACGGACGGTGATTCCTAAACCTCACGATTTAGGTTTCTGCTTCATCGCAACTGCCTCCACCCTAGGCGCGAGTTTATGGCCTTACGTTCGCTCCACAGACTATCCCCGCAAGCCTTGCGGTTCTTGTGTGTCGAAATCCAAAAAAGGAGTTCTCATTTTTTTGGTTGATTCTAGGGGTGGACTGTCCATTGCCCTATCCTCTTTTCCCGGTCTACCGATTTGTCTGCGCCACCAGTTTTACTGGACTTCGCTCGTTAGGCTGTCTGAATCCATCGTCTCGGGTGGGTCAAGGACCACCTTAATTATACTGAAAGATTTGTAAAGCCGTCCTGGAAGGACGGGGTTTCAAACCCAATTTTCTGATGAGAGATGAATTCTGAATTTTCAACCCAAAATTCCGCAGGGGGGCAAAAAAATACCTCCCCCACAACTCAAAATTTACAATGGGCCAGAAATGCCTTGCTTGCGAATCATCAAGAAGTGAGCCAGCATGAAGACGATAATCAGCCAAGGCAACACAAAAGTGTGCAAGCTGTAGTAACGAGTCAAAGTGCCTTGACCGACGCTGACACCGCCGCGAAGCAGTTCTACCAGTGTAGAACCGACAAAGGGAATGGCTTCTGGTACGCCGGAAACGATTTTAACTGCCCAGTAACCGATTTGATCCCAAGGCAGAGAGTAGCCGGTCACGCCGAAAGAAACAGTGAGAACCGCCAAGATTACTCCTGTCACCCAGGTTAATTCGCGGGGCTTTTTGAAGCCGCCGGTCAGGTAAACCCGGAAGGTGTGCAAAATCATCATCAGTACCATCATGCTGGCAGACCAGCGGTGGATGGAGCGGATCAGCCAGCCGAAGTTGACTTCATTCATCAGATATTGCACTGAAGAAAAAGCTTCTGCTACCGTGGGACGGTAATAGAAAGTCATGGCGAAGCCGGTGGCAAACTGGATTAGAAAACAAACTAGAGTAATGCCGCCCAAGCAATAGAAGATGTTGACGTGGGGAGGTACATACTTTGTAGTGATGTCGTCTGCGATCGCCTGAATTTCCAGGCGTTCATCAAACCACTGGAAGGTTTTTGAGTCGGTGATTTGTTTAGAAAACATGGAGCCAGAATTCCTAAAAGAATATTGCTGTGGTTGAGGTTCATTCTCAGCAGCCACAAGGTTTTTTTGTCGCCCCGCGCCGAGCAGTTGGCTTTTACTAGCAAATGCCTGAGGCTATTTTTAAATTTGGAGCTCATGAAAGGAAATCTCTTGTGCGATCGCCCGCGAGCACTGGGAAACCAAGCTAGAGCTGAGCCCTACTCGCTGGCGTTGCGCGATCGAATTCCAGACTGTGATAAAAAATGTAACATAATTGCTGTACAAATTTCACGGAGCGATGCTTTTGCCTTCGTCTCAAATAGCATTTTCTGCCAGCTCAACATCCGCCCCAAGCTCGCATACAGCCAAGAACCCAGCCCAGGAGCAAAGTCCGAGTCCGCCAGAGGGTGGCTGGGAGGTAAAATTTAATATTCATGATAAAACTTCACTAATTTTGCGATTAAATGTTACAATTAACTAATTTTTTGTTCGCGGCTGGGCAATGATGAATCCTGAATGTCTCCGGGACAGTTGACTGCACAAAAGCTTAAAAGCTTACAAACTTAAAATACAGGAAATGCCATACTTGCCTATCTTTGAGACAAAAAAATCATGCAGAGACGAGTTTTCCAGACAGCAATTATCTTCTTCCTCCAAGTCGTCCTGGTTCTAGGCGCATGGGCTCTTCCGGCGGCGGCGCTAACTCCAGAACAGCAGTTGTTGAGCGAAGCTTGGCGCATTGTCAATCGTTCCTATGTGGATGACACCTTCAACTCGAAAAACTGGTGGTCGATTCGCGAAAAAGCCGTCAAGGAACCGCTCAACGACAGACAGCAGACTTACACGGCGATTCAAGGGATGCTGGCAAATCTTGACGACCCTTTTACTCGACTGCTCAAACCGGAACAGTACCGCAGTTTGCAGGTCAACACTTCGGGAGAATTGACGGGAGTTGGGCTACAAATTGCGATCGACCCCGAGACAAATACCCTAACAGTAGTGGCTCCTTTGGCGGGCTCGCCGGCGGATAAAGCCGGCATTCAACCGCTCGATCGCATTTTGAAAATTGACGGCACTCCTACCTCAGAATTGAGCCTGGACGAAGCAGCAACTCGAATGCGGGGCCGCATCGGCACTCCTGTTACTTTGACCTTGGGACGCGAAGGAAGGGAGGTTCCTGAAGACATTGAGCTGGTGCGCGATCGCATTGCTCTCAATCCGGTTTATGCCGAATTGCAGTCCGGGCCGGACAATTTACCGCTGGGCTACATTCGCCTGAGTCAATTCAGCGCTAACGCCACCGAAGAAGTCGCCCATGCGATCGATCGTTTGGAAAAACAAGGCGCCGCCTCCTACATTCTCGATTTGCGGAACAACCCGGGCGGGCTGTTGCAAGCGGGGATTGAAATTGCGCGCCTGTGGATCGATTCTGGGACGATCGTCTACACAGTCAACAGACAAGGCATTCTCGGCAGTTTTGAGGCTTCTGGACAAGCCTTAACTGGCGATCCGCTGATTGTTTTGGTGAACAAGGGAACGGCCAGTGCTAGCGAAATTTTGGCGGGTGCGCTGCAAGATAACGGCAGAGCTCAACTGGTGGGCGAAAAGACTTTCGGGAAAGGACTGATTCAGTCGCTGTTTGATTTGTCCGACGGTTCCGGGTTGGCTGTAACTGTTGCGAAGTACGAGACACCGAACCACACGGATATTAACAAATTGGGGATTTCGCCCGATCGCGCAGTGCCGCTAGAACCGATTGCGCGCGATCGAATTGGCACTGAAGACGACTTACAATATCAAGCTGCACTGCAACTACTAAAAGAAAAAACCGCGATCGCAAAGACGGCGGTTGAAACCGCGCCCAGACAAACAATGTCCGCCTCTGCCGACGGAAGACAATAAAGTAATTTCAACCACCCTTTCTTCAACCCGCACTCCTGCGGGTTTTGTTTGTACAGGCGCGAATTCCATTCGCCCCCTCTTGTTTCTTGAACCCGCATTCCTGGGGTTTTGTTTGTATAGGCGCGAATTCCCTTCGTCCACTCTTCTGTCTGCGCGGTGCACATCCTACAACAATCTGGTTGAGTCGAGGGGGGATATTATTCCCCGCCCCTCTCAGTTAGAACCGGACGTGCGATTTTCACCGCATCCGGCTCCCGATGTTCTTGGCTTACG